>CAYUUQ010000073.1:0-6591 GCA_964447875.1 uncultured Methanosarcinales archaeon
GTAGGGTTTAGCCCTTCATACTTCACGTAAAGATGAACTTCTTTACCTAAATCTTTTGGAATGTTTTGTAACTTAATGAGTGGCGTATTGCCTTCACCTAGACTGATGATACGACTACTATCACTAATCGGGAGTCTGTCTCGGTATTTCTCAATTAGACCTGTATATCTCATATTGATTCTTTTTGTCTAGTCAATTGATTCAACGTGAATAATTTGCATATCATCTTGATTAAATTCACTAGCTTCTATGGCATTTTTGATGCCAATATTGTCTTGAGTGTTATCTTTATTGGTAATAATGACAATATGAGCGTTATTGTTTTCATCTATTTGTTTTTGAGGAAGTTCAAAGTTTATCCCATCTCCTTCTTTTCTGGGTATTATGTGGATCATGAAATGATTAGCTTTCTGACCTGCAGCAACACCATTAGCTATAAGTATATTAACTCCTTGAACTTCTAATCCTCTTAATGCAACATTAGATAAAGATTTAGTAACCATAAATAAATGCTGAAGAATATCTTCAGGTATCTGAGGCATTATACTATAATGTTCCTTAGGCATAAGAAGTATATGCCCTGGGTTAGCCGGATTTATATCGAGAACTGCTAGAGATTTATCATCTTCAAATATCTTTTTTGATTGAACTTTTCCAGAAACAATATGGCAAAAGATACATTGCTTTTTCTGAAACTCCCTAAGTTCTTCAGGAGACATATTTTTTATCTTCTCCCGTAGTTCAGCTACTTGTTCCTCAGACATCTGTTCTTCTGGCATAAGAATAATCTAGCTTCATTATTATATAAATATTTGGGTTATTTGAAAATTCTAAGGATTTTCAAATCTAAAATAAAAAATATTTACTTTCTTCATAAGGGAATCAAAAAATAGCTCAATAAAAAACCAAAACATTTATATATAAAACATATTTTAATATTAAAATATATTGTAGGTGATGTAAAATGGAAGTTGCTCTAACTAAAATATCTCAGAACGGACAAGTGGTAATCCCATCAGGAATTAGAAGGGACGCAGGAATAAAACCTTCAACTCAGTTTCTAGTATTTAATGAAGATGGGAATATATTATTAAAGCAGATAAAAAAAGAATCACTTAAAAATGATATATTATTAATAGAAAAGATAAAAAAAAGTGAAGATCAGATAAAGAATGGTAAATTTATAAAAGCAGATACAAAAATGAATGATGAAGATATTGATGATCTATTAACTAGCTAAAATGGAAATAATATTCTCAGAAGATTTTAAAAAAGAGTTTAAAAAGATAAGAAACAAAGCAATAAGACTAAAGATTATCAAACAGCTTAAGAAACTGGCTCAGATTCCAGAATCTGGAAAACCGCTTAGATATGATCTAAAAGGAAATAGATCTATAAGGATTACACCTTTTAGGATTATTTATAGAATCGAAAAAAATAAGATTATAATTAATTGTTTTGACCATAGAAAAGAAGTATACGAATAATAACTTAATCCATAATTAATGTTAAATTCTTATTACTATATAACCAATATCCTCTCCATGGATAAACATAATCTGAATCACCTGGAACAAAATTATATCCATCATCATAAGAATAAATTGTTAATTGCAGCCAATTTAATGATTTTGCATCTGATAAAGTTTTATTCTCAGTTCCGTTATTTATAGTAACATTAGCCCAGTAATAAGGATTTGAACTTGTGTTTATTCCATTCAAAATCAAATTAAGATTATCTTCTAAAACATAAAGCCAGTATCCTTTATTCTTTCTTAAATACTGATCATTATTAGGAACAAACCTATAAGTTCCATTCTCAAAATAATATATTATTGGTTGTATCCAGCCGGATAAGCCTGCATCTGTCGTGTTCTTAATATCAAAACCATCAGTTATGTTAACACTTTGCCATAACATTGGTTCTTCAGCTGAATACCCAAATAAGTTCCATCCATTGTTTAATTGGATAGTCATACTATCATTAGTATCCATAAAAGAAATTAAGTTCCAACCTTTCAATATATCGATTTCTTGTCTCTCATCAATAATGTCATCTTCAACTATAGTTAACTTAATTCTATCGCTCTCAGAATAACTATTATTAAAATCAGAATAAGTAAAGAAAATATGTTCAGTATTTATATCACCAGTAGCATTAACCCTCCAAGTTATCTCTTGGCACTCATTTTCATCTAAATCAATTGTTATTGGATTTTGGTTTATAGTGTAAAAGGGTTTTGCTCCAATTGTAGTATTGATCAAACCTTTTGATGAATCTATATAAGTTATATTTAGGTGAGGTCTATAGCTAATAGGTGCCTCCTTAGAATAAATCCTTAATTCCATATTACCATTAAATGATGTATGATTAAGTTTAACAGCCATAGATATATTTTGATTATTATTTCTAAGAGACGTTTCTAGGTAATCATTAAGATTCCAAGTATAAAATCCGAATACATAGTCAGTACCATTATACCCCTTACCTTTCGCAATTAAATCCTGAACTGGTGGTCTTCGATTATAAGTTATGCCCCTATCACAAACAAGAGAGATAGTACAATTGGTACCATATTGAGTTCCATTTCCCTCTAACCAAGACTGATCGTCCACACCATACAGATCATATGAAGAAATTATAGATTTATCATTACCGCCATGCCAAGTCGCTCCGAAAACAGAAAAAGTAGAAGTTATTATTTTTTTACCAGACAAATAGGATATATTAAATTTAAAATAAGCAAATTTATTAAAACTTCCAGATAAAATAGTATACCAAGAACCATAATTATTATCTCCCTCTGAATATGCCTTAACACAAGTATCTTCCAAAATCTCGGTGTCTGGTTCAATCAATTGTATAAAAGTAGAGTTACCTCCCCACTTGATCTCTTGTCCTAAAATACTTTCTCCAAATTCAGATAAATCTATAAATTCTATATCATCATCAATACTCATAACACTAATTCCTTTGATTTTATCAATTCTTTCTTCTTTTTTATCAATCAATTTCTTAGTTTTATTATATTTACCATAAACTTTCAAATAAGAATCCTTAGTTCCCCTCAATCTCAATTTTATAGAACTGTAATTAAAATCAATAACTTCAACGGGATAATTAGAATCTTCATCCTTAACAACTGACCATATTCCTTTTAATGATTTGGCTTTCTGAACATCTTTCCATTCACCATCTTCATTAACAAATCTTATACCAGAATACAAAGTTTTTGTACAGATCCCATCATTGCAAACTGTTTTAGTAGATGGAGTGTATTCAACTTCCTGTTTTGGATCCAAATAAACATCTACATCATTACAATCATTATCATAACAACAAACCTCTGTCGTAAAATCAAAGAATTTTGATCTAGTAACATTAATATCTGATGAAGGATCAACTAATGTTATTTCAACTCTAGATACCATCTCACACTCTTGTCCTTCTGAAGGTTTATTATCATCCTCACCGCAATTATTTGAATCTATACATGTCCTTGTTTGCCAACCATCGACACATTGGCTCCATGGACTACATTGCCAAGAAGGAGTGCAATAATCGCAATATCCATCTAACTGATATTCATACTCAGTTATATTAAGAACACTTCCGCAATAATTTGCATCGTAATATGTTCTGTTTTTAGATTGATTCATTACATCCCCAACCAGACAAGATTCATTTGTCCATGTTGTCCATGATGTATATTGCATATCTTCAACACAATAATCACAATAACCCCCTAATCTGTATTCAAAAAATGTTTCATTAACAATTACACCACAATAATTAGAATCATATTGTGTTCTATTTCTTGATTGATTCATTACATCACCATCTAAACAAGATATATTTATCCAATCTGACCAACTTGTATTGACTAAATTTGTAAAACAATAATCGCATGATTCTGTAATATTCTGAGGAATATTACAATCAGTAAGAAGCCCTGTAATATCACAACAATCATTAGTATAAAAATAAGTTATATTTCTAATCTCATCTTCTCCACAAGAAGAATTTACATTTAACCAAGTAGACACACAATAATCACAAGATCTAACCTCATACAAAGGCATGCCTATATTCCACCAAATACCTTCTTCATATAATAAAAAAGCATTTGGATATTGGCTTTCATGTATACTACTCAATTCTAACCAGCCATTAGATGATTCACAAGACCAATTAGCAAAAGAGACATGTGGATAATTATAAGATTCTACATTAAACCTAAGAGTATCTGAATCATAAGAAAAACATTCTTGTGAAATTGATAGATTTCTAACACCTGCATCATCTTTTACAACCCATATAGCTTGTGTAATATTCTCTGGTTTAGTGTAATTAATAAACAAAAATGAAGATTTCATACGATGCTCACTTCGAGAATGTGTTTCCCAGTCGCCATCAAAGAGATTATAACCACCCTCACCATCAAATCCTGATCCTGTAGTATGATATGATCCTGTAGATAATCCTCCACATAAATTAGAAACATTAGCAGACTCCTGATAACACGATGTAGATAGATTATATTGCTCGCCGCAATTGTTCTCATCATACCAATTAGACACCTGCTGATCAGAAGTATTACACTCAGACCATGTATCATTCAATACCCAACTAGGAACACATACAAACTCCACTACATTAACAATCTTACTAAGTATATTATTAGAATAACTATTCTCAATAAAATCATTAAAAGCAAGTATCTTCACACTTAGATTATAGTCTCCCTCAACAACATTAGTCAAATTAAAGGTAACGTTAATTTTAGAGTTACTTAAGATACTCAATGACTCATTTTCAATAAAAGAACTATTGGAATAGAACTCAACCAACACATTATTAGCATCAGAACTGCCTAAGTTCTCAAATTCAACATTAACCTCAACTAAGCTTAAATTAGAAATATTATCAAGCAAACTGATATCATTAATACTCAGGTCGATATCAGGATTAACAGCTAAACTAGAATAGATTGAATTTTTTATTATCATTCCATCTCTTTCAAACTCACCAACAAACTCCAGATCATAAACTCCTAGTGAAGAAGATGTAAAACTATTAGCAAAAATTCCATCTCCGACTAAATTATCATTATGTAATCCATCATCATAAAGCATTATCTCGTCATAATATCCTGTTCCATTTACATTAACAATAACACTAGATCCAGCAAGAGCATTACCATCTTTTGAAAAATTGACTTTCAATGTTGTAGTTTCACCAGATAAAAGATTGTGTTTTGTTGGAATCTGATAAAAAACATAATCAGATTCTGTTGAGGCTAATAAAGAATAATAATGTGACCCTGCCCCATTATAACTCAATTCAACCTTCCATGTTCCGTCCTCCGGATTCTCAATATCAAAAATATGTACTAAGTTATCTTTCGAATAATTACAACCAACACTACAAGAGCTATCATTAAATATAAACCCGGATGGAGAAATTAAATTTATAAATATATTATCATCAAATAATGTAGCGACAACTTCAAAGATATTTACTGAGCTGATATTATATTCATAAATAATCTGCTCAGAATCTTCAACAACACCGTATCTAATAGGGAAGCTTTGAACATTTATAATTTCATCTTCTGAATTAGACTGTAATTCATTATCAATACTAAATGAATTAAAAGAAGATATACCTATTAAAGAATAAATAGAACTATTAAGAATACTCTTAATCTCCAAATAAGTAGAATCATTGACTAACAACTGACCATGATCTTGGCCATGCATGATTGTTTTACTTCCATCATTTAACCAAGCACTATGAACACCCACTGCACCATCAGTCACATCACTAAAAAAGATAAGTCTAAGAAGATTTGCACCTGTTGAAGACCCTTTGATACCTGCAATAACACTATAATCAACATCAGAATTGGTCAATTCATCTTGATTATGATCACTATACAGATTAACAAAATCAGAATCACTATACTGAATACATAAACTATCGCTTATTTTAGACCCATAATTTAAGATCTTAAGAAAATCACTACAAGGTTTCATCTGATCTTTTGCATCTCCCCCAATATTTTCAAGAATATAATCAACATCTTGTTTACTATATGTAGTCTGATAATAACCAATCCACCTAAAAACATCTGCAACATTAGTTAAATGAGAACCATGATTCGGCGTACCTATCATGATAAGGTTCCTTATATCATTCCCATCCAGAAATTCAGAATACCATCTTGCAATCAATCCACCCATAGAATGTGCAACAATATCCACTTTATTTGCACCTGTTTGAGATAAAATAGAATCAATTTCAGATACTAATAACTCAGAATATCTCATTATATTGCCATTAACAAAACCATCAGTAGAATACCCATAATTAAAATCATTATAAACATCAAAACCATCATTCGATAAATTAATTGCTATATCATTCATGTGTTCAGGTTTAGACAAATAACCATGTATCAACAAAACAGGAGTCTTACATACACCATTATCACAATAATTACTATAACAATCAGCAGCCGCATTACAATCATTAAAATCCTCACATTTATCGCATGTACTACCTCCACAATCTATGTCTGTCTCATC
>CAYUUQ010000074.1:0-6430 GCA_964447875.1 uncultured Methanosarcinales archaeon
ACAAGATATAAAAATCTCTAAACTTTACGAAAAAAGAATAGAAGAATTCTTTAGTCACTAATTGACAGATTTAGGATTATAGTAATATTTTGTCAATAAGTGACCAAAAAGTTTATATAATAGTTATATGTCAATTATTGATATGGATCCAAAACATAAACTAATCTTAGAATCAATTAATGAATTTCTAGATACTGCAAGAGATTCTGAAAAAAAGAACAGGCTAAAATCTGCAATCACTATGTTCTTCAAAGCAATTGTTGAAGCTGCAGACCTGCATATATACAAAAAAATTCTCAAAGTTCCAGAAAACCATAAAGAAAGGTTTGATATATTAAAGAAATACGATTATGAATTAAATCAAGAAATACATTCTTTATTCAATATATACAGAAAAACATATTCTCAAGAAGTGGATATAGCAGATTTGGTCATAATAAAAAATGGTACAAAAAAAATACTTAAAAAACTCGAAATTGATAAAACCCTTGCTAAAATATCTGAAGAAAAAAGAGATTGAAGATATAATAATCTTCGGTTCTTTCTTAAAGGGTAAAGAAAATATTAAAGATATAGATATTACCATTGTATTCAAAAAATTCTCAAAAACTATATGGCAAGATATAAACAAAATAGGTGATGAGTATCATTTCTCTAAAACTACTTTCTCAAAACTGTTAATAGAACCGCTATTTTGGCAAACATTATTGCATGAAGGTTATAGCTTAAAACACGAGGAGTTTATATCGAATATATTAGGGATGAAATCTTCCTTCCTGTTCGAATACGAATTATTAAATCTGGATAAAATAAAAAAACAAACTTTTTCTCATGCATTATATGGGACAGGTGGAAGAGCTAACTTCTTAAAAAACATTAAAGGAGAAAAAATCGGAAGAAACTCAATCCTAATTGCAGAAGAATATTCCGAAGAAATGAGATCTTTTTTAGATACATGGAATGTTATCTATAAAGTTAGAAGGATATTCAGTTAAATCTCAAAATTATACGAAAAAAGAATAGAAGAGTTCTTTAGTCAATAGACGACAAAACAACAAACATACCAAAAATAGCCAAATTGCTCTTATTTAAACCAATATTTCATTAATATACAAATTCCTATACTAATACCCAAAAAGGAAACATTTATATACTAGTTATGTTATCTATATACTTATGGTAATACTTTTCGACAGGTACAATCTTCCAGAAGATGTATATGAAATCATATTTGCAACAAAACAACAAGTTGTGGTTGGAAAATTATTAGTTAATATGATAAAAGAAAAGGGCGGAGAAATAACCAAAACAGAAATGAGTTTCTTCGCTACTCAGTTACATGAAGGTAAACTGATAACTGATGAAATAGATGAGCCCCCTTACAAAGGTAAGAAAGTAAAAATATCATATAATAAAAGACAATTTTACGATCGAATTTTAACCCCCATGAAGAGTATGGGCGTAATTGATTACGACCTATATAAAAAAACATACAAACTTACGGATAAGTTCAACAAAGAAATGATCCGTATAGGTTTGTTGTGGCTCCAAGAGCTCAGAAAAAACCCCAATGAGATGATAAGGAAATAAGATTTACAGGTCCCCTTCGGTCCTTCTTTCTTTCAAACCACCCCCCACAATAACCAAAAGGGGACCTTCCTACTCATTCCTTAATGGGAAAAAGAGGTGAAAACGAAGGCGCAAGCCTTTGTACGAGCCGGAAGAGAAGTCATTGAAGACATCCGGCTCTTTCGACTCATATGGACAGTCCTTGGCGTACTGTCCATTATCATATGCAGCAGGATAGCGAATTTGGTCCTGCTGCTCTCACTTTGCATACATTAATCACAATCAAAGTAGTAAGATAGCGAATTTGGTCTTACTACTCTCATTTTCTATAGAAAAATATATAAGAAACAAATCTAATTTATGAATATGGCAAAAATAACTGAAGAACAAGCAATAGAGTTATTAAAAAAACACTCTAAAGATGACATATCATTCAAGAAAGTTCTTGCCCATTCTAAAGCAGTTCAAAAAAAAGCAATGGAACTAGCAAAAGGTGTTCCAGATATAGATCATGATTATATCAAAACAAGTAGCCTACTTCATGACATAGGAAGATTTGATACATATCCAGATAATACTGAAAAACATGGGATTATTGGTGGAGATATCTTAAGAAAAGAAAACCTACATGAATATGCCACTATTGCAGAACGTCACCTAGGTGCAGGTATTTCTAAAGAAGATATAGTTGAACAAGGAATAGATCTCCCACTTAAAGATTATATCCCCTTAACAAGAGAAGAAAAGATCATAACCCATGCAGATAATTTAACAGCAGGAGATAAACATATAACAAAAGAACAAGCAATAGATCGTTATGAAAAAGAATTAGGTGAAAAAGCTGCTTCTAAAGTAAGAAAACTAGCTCAAGAAGTTGAAAGTATGAAAAAACCAAAGAAATAACATAAATTATTTAAACTGATCAAAAAACAAACAATTTAGGTGATAACAATGCCAGAAGATGAAGATTTTGTTGATGATGATATGGAATCAGAAGAAGCAAGAGAAGAATTAGTAGATAGTGGTGCCCTTAGTCCAGGAGAAGAAGGTTTCCTACAAGGCGCATCAGGCGGTGGTCAAGGAGCTAAATGCAGAAAATGCGGTAAGGTTCTTGATGATGATTTCATAGAACGTAGAGATGATGAAAACGAAATATGTCGTTTTTGTAGTGATGAATGTTCAGAAAAATATTTTGAAAAAAAGAAAAAATAATTTTTAATTTATTTCTTATCTTTTTCTTTAGGTTTTTCCCCTACATTGACCTTCGGTAAAGGTATTGGTGGAGGTAAACTAACTTCCTGACTTAATATCAAAGCCAAGATGTTTCCTTTAGCTAAGATTGTATTAAGTATTCCTTTCATAACATCAGCTGAAACACTTTTATCTTTTTTCCAACCATCAAGAACACTCTTTACTTTATCATTCTCTGCTATAAATAATAATGAACCACCTAATGTAACATTACCTATTTTAGGCTCATACTTAGATGAAAACTCAAATGAGAATTTCAAAGCTGATTGTTTATCTTTACCTATTGGAAACTTTGTTTCCTCTACTTCTTTTATAGCTACATTATTGCTTACACTTACCTTTCCTTTAGCAGCTCCTTCTCTTTTAACCTCAATACTGTTAAAATTAAATCCAACTATTGTCATTTAAAATCCCTCCTTAAAAATGTTAATAACTGGTTATTTAGGCCTATATTTAAAGTTTTCGAAGAAAAAAAACCAATAACAATGGTCGGAAAGTCGAAGGATGTCCCCTTCGGGGTGGCTTTCCTTATTACGATGTAATCAGACGGCCCATTGTTGTTATTGGTTTTCCCAAAAACTTATTAAATAAAGTAAAATAATACAAGATTATGCCAAAATACAAACTAGTATGTTTTGATGTTGATGGAACTTTAGTAGATAATATTACTTTTTCATGGCAATTATTCCATGAATACTTCAAAACAGATGAAGATAAAAGAAAAGCTGCCAGAACTAAATATTTTAATGGTGAGATCTCTTATTTAGACTGGGCAAATCATGATATTAAAATGTGGTTAGATAAAGGTGCAAAAAAACAAGATTTTCTAAAAGCTCTAAAAGAAAACAATGTAAAACTAATGAATGGTGCTTTAGAAACACTAAACCAATTAAAACAAAATAACATAAAACTTGCTGTAATATCTGGTTCAATGGATATCATTTTAGAACATGTTCTTCCAAACTATAAAGATTACTTCAACGACGTTTTCCTGTCATGGATGCACTTTGACACTAAAGGGAATGTAAAAAAAGTTGACGTAACAGACTATGATATGCAAAAAAAAGCAGATGCTCTAAAACTAATAGCAAAAAAAGAAAATATTCCAATAAAAGAATGTGTTTTTATTGGTGATCATCATAACGATGTGATGATTGCAAAAGAAGCAGGTCTTTCAATAGCATTTGACCCAAAAGATAAAGAATTAGAAAAAGTAGCTAACGTAATAATAAAAAATAAGGATCTAAAAGAAGTTCTAAAGTATATCCTCTAAAGACCTATACTTTCTCCAATAACTGCACCAATAGCAGTTGCATACTCAGAATTCTTAGGAATAACAACAGGTATATCACTTATAGAATTTATCCTTTCTTTTATTATCTGCTGAAACATCTTCAATTTAGTCAATCTTCCAGTTAATATAATATCTTTATGTCCATAAGCTTTAGCTCCAAAAACAGCCAATGTTCCAATAGTCTGAGCAACCATATTTACAAGTCCAGCTGCAACATCCTCAACTTTTTGATCTTTAAGATTTCCAAAATGTGATGCTGTAGCTGATGGTGGCAACAAACCAATACCTTCAGGATAAATCTCTTTTAATTGTAAATCAACTTTAGATAAGTTTCCCAAACTAGCAAACTTACTAATTTTACTTAAATCATCAGTTCCAATCAAAAGCTTAGAAAGTCCAGTTAAAGTCTTTCCGCCAACTGGGGTTCCACCTATATGTTTTATCTTTTCCTTACAAGAAACCATTGCTGTACCACTACCAACACTAACAACTAACGCATCTTTTTTCTTTCCGACAAACATACCACCTAAACCTATAGCATTAATCTCATCAACTTTTTTAACTGGAATTTTATTTATCTTATAACCATAATCTTTTGATCTTGCACCTGTAACAACAACCTTATCTATTTTTACACTAGCTAACTTAAATAAGATAACATCAAGTCTTTCATCACCAAAAGTAGTACAAGTCTTAATATTCTCACCATTCATTAAAACTGCATCTGTATAAGAACTTCCAAAGTCTAATCCTAATATCATTTTAATGTATCCAATATCTTATTAGCAATATCTAATTTAGAGGTATTTAAGAATTTCCTTTTTAATTTATGATCAATTAACATAAAATCAGATTTCTCCTTTCCAAGGGTTTTAGTAGAATTAGCAACAATAAGATCCAAATTCTTTTCCTTTAACTTTTTTAACGCATTCTTAACTAGATCTTTAGTTTCCAAAGCAAACCCTATTAATTTTTTATTACTTTTTTTCTTAGAAATTTCCTTTAAAATATCTATATTCTTATCTAACTTTAAAACCATTTTTTCTTTTTTCTTAATCTTATCTTTACTCTTCTTAATTTTAAAGTCAGATACTGCTGCAGCTGAAATAAAAACATCACAGCTAGAAAACTCCCTTTTAACTGCCATATACATCTCAGATGTATTTTTAACATCAATAACCTTAACATTAGCTATAGATTCTAAATTAGTAGGACCTGTAACGAGTATAACATCAGCTCCCCTTAATGAAGCTGCAGTTGCAATAGAATAGCCCATCTTACCTGAACTCTTATTTGTTATAACCCTAACAGGATCTATCTCTTCTTGTGTTGGGCCTGCTGTTATCAATATTTTCTTACCAACTAAATCTCTCTTAGACATGATCAACCTTATATGAGTATAGATCCTCTTAATATTAGCAAGCCTTCCAACACCTTTGTAACCACATGCGAGCATTCCATTCTCTGGATCAATAAAATAATAACCTAACTTCTTCAACTTCTTAACATTATCTTGCACAATAGGATTTTGCCACATCTTTACATTCATAGATGGACATATCAATTTAGGTGCAGAAGATGCAATAACTGTAGTAGAAAGTAAATCATCAGCTATACCATTAGCTATCTTTCCAATAATATCTGCAGTAGCAGGTGCAATTACTATTAAATCAGCTTTATCTGCAAGAGAAATATGTTTTATTCTCTTATTATTCTTAATATAATCTCTATAATTAAAACCAGGATTAAATAACTTAACAGCTACCTTATTGCCTGTTGCCTTAAAAAACTCTCTAGCACTTATTAGTTTCAAAGAGTTCTCAGTCATGATAACATTAACATTAAAGTCTTCTTTAAGTTTAGAAACTAAGTCAACCACCTTATAACATGCAATTCCCGATGTAACCCCAACAACAATATTCATTTTGCACCTTTAATAATCCCTTACAAGGGTGGGTGAATGGCATTAGCTGCACATCAAGTGCATCCATAATATTCCCTCCCTAATTTTTTATTAGCATAATCAACTTAAAAAAATTTAAATCATTCTACATCAAACAATTTATTATCTATTAATCTAGTTTCTCCAAAATAAACAGCTATTGCAATAACAACCCTTCCATGTACAACATCCAACTCTAAAAGATTATCTGCATTTCTTACTTCGATATAATCTACTCTAGCTGAAGTATCATTAATCAGTTCTTTAATACCATGTTTTATAGCAGATGATCTTCTCTCGCCCTGCATAATCATCCATTTAGCTCTTTCTAATGATTTGTTCAAAACAACAGCTTCTTTTCTTTCAGCTGAACT
>CAYUUQ010000075.1:0-4760 GCA_964447875.1 uncultured Methanosarcinales archaeon
TATGAATAGAACTGTTATGGAGTCTGATCCTTTTAAGTTAATTGAAGGAATGACTATTGGAGCTTATGCAACTGGTGCTGATGAAGGAATAATCTACACAAGAGCTGAGTATCCTTTAGCTATTGAGACATTACAAAAAGCAATTAAGATTGCAGAGCAGAATAATCTTCTTGGAGAAAATATTTTAGGGAAAAAAGGATTCAATTTTAAGTTATGGATTATGAAAGGTGCTGGAGCGTTTGTTTGCGGAGAGGAAACAGCACTTATCAATTCTATTGAGGGTAAAAGAGGCAGTCCAAACCCTAGGCCACCATATCCAGCAGAAAAGGGACTATATGGTAAACCAACTAATGTTAATAATGTTGGAACATGGGCACATGTTGCGACGATAATGAATATGGGAGCAGAAGAATATTCTAAGATTGGTTCAGAAAAAACAAAGGGAACTAAGGTTATATGTTTAGCTGGAAAGATAAAAAGAGCAGGTATAATTGAGGTTCCTTTAGATATGCCATTAAAAGAGATCATTGAAGATATTGGTGGTGGAGCAACAGGAGGAAAACTTAAAGGTGTACTAACAGGCGGCCCATCTGGTGGTTGTGTTCCTTCCAATAAATTGGATACACCTCTTGACTATGAATCATTACAAGAACTAGGTTCAATTATGGGTTCTGGTGGATTTGTGGTTTTGAATGAACATGATTGTATGGTTGAAGTAGCAAGATATTTTATGAATTTTACTCAGGAAGAATCATGTGGAAAATGCACTCCATGTAGAGAAGGAACAAAGAGATTATTAGAAATGATAATTAAGGTTACCCGTGGAGTTGGAGATGTAACAGACATTGATAGGATAAGACAGTTGTCAGAGTTTATCAGAGATAATTCACTATGTGGTTTAGGACAAAATGCAGCTAACCCTGTTTTATCTACATTAAGATTTTTTGAAAAAGAATATAAAGATCATCTTGAGAAGAAAACCTGTTGTGCAGGAGGTTGTCGTGGTTTATTAAATTATAAAGTCAATGATAAATGTATTGGCTGTGGTAACTGCGCAAGAAATTGTCCTGTTGATTGTATCAAAGGAGAATTAAAAGAAAAACATATTATAGATCAAAAAGAATGTATCAAATGTGGTAATTGCTATGATAAATGTGCTTTTGATGCTATAGATAGGAAATAAAATGAATAAAATTAAGTTTAAAATTAATGAAATAGAAGTCGAGGCTAAACTTGGCGAGATGATGATAGATGTTGCTAAACGCTATGGTATTGAGATACCTCATTTTTGCCATCATGAACGTCTTGAAAGAATAGGTGCTTGTAGGATTTGTGTTGTTGAAGTTAAGGGTCAGCAGAAATTAGCTTCATCATGTTGTACTCCTGTTAAAGAAGGAGTAGAGATATTTACCCAAAGTCCTAGGGTACTCGAAGCTAGAAGGATGAATATGGAATTATTGTTAGCTAATCATGATTTAAATTGTGTGACATGTCCATCTAATTTGAGTTGTAAGCTACAAAGATATGCGGATGAGATGATGATTAAGGATATAAGATTTGAAGGAGATAAAAGGTCAGAAGAACCAGATGAAAGTTCAGTTTCTATAAGAAGAGATAATGATAAGTGTATCTTATGTGAACAATGCGTTAGGGTTTGTAATGATGTTCAAAGTGTTTATTCTATTGGTTTACAAAATAGGGGGTTTGACTCGAAAATTGCACCTGCATTTGATATGAATATGAAAGAAAGTAGTTGTATTAATTGTGGGCAATGTGTTATTGCTTGTCCAACTGGAGCATTAACTGAGAAGTCTGATATTCAAGGTGTATTAAATGCATTGAATTCTGATAAAGTTTTGATTGCACAAGCAGCACCATCAATTAGAGCAACACTTGGAGAATGTTTTGGAATGCCACCAGGAACACCAGTTACTGGTAAGATGGTTAGTGCATTAAGAAAGATTGGTTTTGATAAAGTTTTTGATACTGACCTCGGAGCTGATATAACGATAATAGAAGAAGCAACTGAGTTTGTTAAAAGATTTAAATCTGGGGAGAATTTACCACTTATTACAACATGTTGTCCTGCATGGATTAAGTTTATGGAACAATCATTTTATGATCAGATGAGTCATATGTCTAGTTGTCGTTCGCCACAAGCAATGATGGCATCATTAATTAAAACATGGTATGCTGATAAAATTGGTAAGAAAGCAGAAGATATTGTTCTTGTTGATATAATGCCATGTACTGCTAAGAAGTTTGAGATCGATAGAGATGAGTTTAAAGGTGAAGCTGACTTTGTTTTAACAACAGTTGAACTTGGTAAATTAATAAAACATATGAATGTTGATTTTATGAATCTTAAAGATAGCGTATTTGTTAATCGATTAGGTGAATCCACCGGAGCTGGAGCGATATTTGGTCATACTGGTGGTGTTATGGAAGCTGCTTTAAGAACTGCAGCTGATTGGGTTACAGGTAAGGAATTAAAGGAAATTGATTATAAGAATATTCGTGGAATGGATACAATTAAAGAAGCTGAACTTGAGTTAGCTGGTAATAAGATTAAAATTGCCGTAGTTCATACACTTTCACAAGCAAGAAAGATTATGGAACAGATTAAAGAAGGAAAGTGTCCTTATCATTTTATTGAAATCATGGCTTGTTATGGTGGTTGTATTGGTGGGGGTGGTCAACCTTTACCAACTAATAAAGAAAGACTGAAGAAAAGAACAAAAGCATTAATTTTAGAAGATGAAGGAATGAAGTTAAGGAAAAGTCATGAGAATCCTTCTGCACTTAAATTGTATAAAGATTATTTAGGTGAACCTGGTTCAGCTAAAGCACATAAGTTATTACATACTCATTATAAGAAGAGAGATTATGTTTGATATTAAGAATAAATGTTAATTAAAATTAGATCCTGTTTTAGGATCACTATGTCTTACTTTTTTGTTTTTTCTTTTAAATTTTGATTTAGATTTATATTTTGGACTAGGACCTTTAGAAAATGATTTTTTATTTCTTGATCTATTCTCAGAAAATGATCTCTTATTTGCAGATTTTTTCTTATTTTTTCTAAATTTACTTTTTTTTGCAGGTTTTGCAGCAGCACCTACTGCATTTTTAGCAATTTCTGAATGGAACTTATGATCTACAATGTTAATTTCTTGTTTTATTAGTTTTTCAATATCTCTTAGGTAATTTCTTTCTTCAGCTGAGCAAAATGAGTAAGCTGTTCCTTCTGTTCCTGCTCTTGCTGTTCTTCCAATTCTATGAACATAGTTTTCTGGTTCGTTTGGAAGTTCAAAGTTTATAACGTGCGATATGTTATCAATATCTATCCCTCTAGCTGCAATGTCAGTTGCTATAAGTACTTTAATTGTGCCATTTTTGAAATCTTTAATTGCTTTAGTTCTTGCGTTTTGTGATCTATTTCCATGGATTGCATCAGAATTTATATCGTTTTTACGAAGAAATGCAGCTAATTTGTTTGCTCTACGTTTAGTTCTGGTAAAGATTAAAACACTTGTAAGATGTTCTTCATTTAGAAGTTCGATTAATAGTTTTTCTTTTTTTCTTTGTCAATAAAGAAAAGACATTGACTTATACGTTCAACTGTAGGGCTTTTAGTTGCAACTTGAACATGAATTGGATTTGTAAGCAAGCTTTTTGCAAGATTATTAATTTTGGGGGACATTGTTGCTGAGAAGAATAACGATTGTCTTTTTTTTGGTAATTTTGATATTAGTTTTTTTATATCGTGAATGAATCCCATATCTAGCATTCTATCTGCTTCATCAAGTACAAAGAATTCTACATTTTTAATTGTAAGTTTTCCCTGATTCATCAAATCAAGTAATCTTCCTGGTGTTGCAACAAGAATATCTACTCCTTTTGTTAAAGCACGAACTTGTTTTCCTTGACCTACTCCTCCAAAAATTGCTGTGTGTTTAAAATTAAGAAATTCACCATATTCTGAGAAACTTTCTGCAATTTGTGCTGCAAGTTCTCTTGTTGGTGCAAGTATTAATGTTTTTATTTTTCTCGGATACCTTTCAGTCATTTTTTGTAAAATAGGTAATACAAATGCTGCAGTTTTTCCAGTACCTGTTTGTGCTATTCCTATCAAATCTCTGCCTTCTAGTAGACTTGGAATTGATTGTGATTGTATTGGTGTAGGTATTTCATACCCTTGCTTAGTTATTGCTTTTTGAATTTCAGGTATTAAATTTAAATCTTTAAATGATATTTTATTCTCCATTCTACCTTTAAATAGGCGTTTAGTTATAAATGTACGTTTATTAATGATAATATTGACTATCTGATCTAGATTTTTCTAATGAGATTTTTGTTTATTCTATGTTTAAACAAAACAAATATAAATCAAACCAATTTCTTTTTTATTATGCATGGAATACATATTGCTGGAGACTTAATATCAACAGCTAGAAAACAAGGGAAAGTAAAAAAAGCATACATTGAATTAGGAGAGATATCTAATATCACTAAAGCTGATTTAAGTAAAGCATTAACTGATCTAGCAGACTTTGATTTTGAGATAACTATTAAGAAAGCTAAAGTTAGATGTGATGTATGCAGTTATGAAGGAGAACCTAAAGTAACTGGAAGAGACCATGATGTTGTTTTTTTTGAATGTTCTACTTGCGGTGAAAAGGTAGAAGTCATTGAAGGAGATAAGATTATTCTTAAATCAGTTGAGGTTGAATAATGTGTTATGCTATACCTGGAAAATT
>CAYUUQ010000075.1:4860-6421 GCA_964447875.1 uncultured Methanosarcinales archaeon
AAAGAACATGATAATGCATGTTGTGTTCATGGGATAATTGAATTTTCTAATTATTGCAACAATGATTGTTTTTATTGTGGTATAAGGAAGAGTAAAGATATTCAAAGATACAGAATGACAATTGATGAAATAATAAAAGCAGCTAAAGAAGCTGTTAATGAACATGGATTTAGAGCTTTAGTTTTACAGTCAGGGGAAGATTCTTGGTATGATGATGAAAAATTAATAACAATTGTTAAAGAGATAAGAAAACTAGGTGTGTTGATATTTTTAAGTCTTGGAAGCAGAAGTAAAGAAACGTATAAGAAATTATATGAAGCTGGTGCAAGAGCTGCTTTATTGAGATTTGAGACCTCAAATAAAGAATTGTTTTCTAAATTAAGGCCTGAAAAAGATTTTGAAGAAAGGTTAGAGTTGATAAAATATCTTAAGGAACTTGGTTATGTAATAGCTACTGGTTTTATTGTTGGATTAGGGGAAACAGATGATGATATTATCAATAATATACTATTAACTAAATCATTTGGTTCGGATATGTATTCTTTTGGGCCACTCATCCCAACAAAAGGAACACCTTTGGAAAAGGAAGGTATTGTAGATAAAGAAAAGATAAAGAAGATAATTGCTATAACTAGATTTATTGATAAACAATCTAAGATACTAGTTACAACAGCACTAGAAACATTAGATAAGGAAGCAAAAAAAGAAGGATTATTGGCTGGAGCTAATTCTTTGATGATAGATATTACTCCTAAAGAATATATTCAGCTTTATAGCATCTATGATAATCGGGCAGTTGGGGGAGATTTAACACAAAATATAAAAGAGGTAGTGGAACTACTTTATTCCATTGGGAGAGCACCTACAGATTTAGGGGTTTAAGATGGAAGACTTTATTGATGATAGTAAGATAAATGAACTTATTGATAGTAATACTAGTGTTTCTGAGGCTGAAGTAGATAAAATTCTTAATAAGGCTTTGGAACTGAAAGGATTGGAATTAGCAGATGTTGCTAAGCTTATCAATATAGCTGATGATAAAATATTAGATAAACTGTTTAAAGTTGCATATAAGATAAAAGATGCTATCTATGGTAATCGGCTAGTTATGTTTGCTCCTTTGTATGTTTCTAATCATTGTTCAAATAATTGTCTTTATTGTGGGTTTAGAACTGATAATCGTGAAATGAAGAGAAAATGTTTATCTTTAGATGAAATAAAGGAAGAAACAAAGATAATCTTAGAACAGGGTCATAAAAGAACTCTTATGTTGATGGGAGAAGATGCTAATGAATGTGATCTTGATTATTTTATTGATGCTATAAATGCAGCTTATTCAGTTAAGGATTCAAAAGGAAGTTCTATAAGAAGAATAAATATTGAGATAGCTCCTTTAACAGATGAAGAGTTTAAGAAATTAAGTAGTGTAAAAATAGGAACCTATACTGTTTTTCAGGAGACATATCATAAAGAAACGTATGCAAATATGCACCCAGCAGGTAAAAAGTCAGATTATCTTTGGAGATTAACAACTATGGATAGAGCTTTAGAAAATGGATTG
>CAYUUQ010000076.1:0-6420 GCA_964447875.1 uncultured Methanosarcinales archaeon
TAGTCTAAGAAAATATGATGGAATCAATTTTCGTTTCTTAAATTCAAAAGAATATTTTCAGATTGCAGGTAGAGCAGGAAGAAGAGGAATTGACAAAAAAGGATTTTCTTATGCTATGATTGATAGAAGAGACTTTGACTACCAATTATTAAAAAAAATAACTACAAAAGATATAGAACCAATCAAATCACAATTTAGATTATCTGTTAATACTGTTCTTAACTTAATAAAACACCATGATAAAAAAGAAATAGAAAAGATACTAAGTATGAATTTCTATACTTACCAGGTAACTAATACTAAAAAAACAAAAGTAACAGTTATCAAAAATGTTTTTGATAATACTTCTAAAAAGTTAACTAAACTGGGCTATCTTAAAGATAATAAATTGACTATAAAAGGAGAATTTAGTTCAAAAATTTATGCAGATGAGATACTCTTTGGTGAAATATTCGCAACTGACTTTTGGAAGGGATTAAATGAATACCAAATAATGATTTTAGTAGCCTGTTTATGTTACGAAGCAAGAGAAAAAACAGAATTTTTCAAATTATTCCCGTCAAAATTCATAACTGATCTTAAGAAAAGATTGTATAAGAATAATTACCTAAAAACTGAACCAAGATTTAAAGAACTTGCTGAGATGACTGCAATGATTCACTTATGCTATTACAATAAAGGAATATTTGAAATCATCAACAACACTAATCTCTTAGAAGGAGATATAATAAGATTCTTTAGGCAAATGTTAGATAGATTAAATCAAGTAAGAGATGCAAGTAATGAATCTACACTCGTAACAATGCTAGATAACGCTAAAAGATTAATCAGAGATTGCATTGAAGAGATTGATGAATAAATTAAAGAAACATTTAAAATATAACCTAACCCCTTTTCCACTATCATGGCTTATGACATAATATTTGTAACGGGAGAATTATTCTTTGATCATCCTTTATCAGGTATAGCGATATTAAAAAGACTTCTAGAAAAAAATGGTTATACTGTGGGCATAATAGAGATGCCGAATAAAGAAGAAGATATAACTAAACTTGGAAAACCTAATTTATTCTTCGGAGTAAGTTCAGGAAGTATAGACCCCATGGTAAGAAATTACACACCCTTAAAAAAAGCAAGAGAAGAAGATAAAAATCTTAATTATAATGAATCTGTCCCAGATAGAGCAGTAATAGTATATAGTAATTGGATAAAACATTCTTTCAAGGACTCAATAATTGTTCTAGGTGGAACAGAAGCAACACTAAGAAGATTTGTACATTATGACTATTGGGAAAATAGATTAAGAAGACCAATACTTTTTGATTCAAGAGCAGATATTATTGCTTATGGTAGCGCAGAAAAACAAATATTAGAAATCGCTTCTAGATTAAAAAATAAAAAAGATTTAACAAATATTTCTGGAACTTGCATAATAAAAAAAGAGATTCCTGCTGGATTTATAGAAATACCCACTTTTGATCAAGTTTCAAATTCTAAAGAAAAATTCTGCGATATGCAAAATACAATACATAATAACAAAGATCTTGCACAAAAGATAGATAATCGTTATGTGTTACAATATAAAAGTCCAGAATACTCTTCTTCTGACCTAGATAGCTATTATGAACTACCATTTTCAAGAAAAATACCTGGTAGCAGTATGTCTGGGTTTGAATTCAGTGTTGTAACTCATCGTGGCTGCATGGGTGGGTGTAATTTCTGTTCAATAAAATTAACGCAAGGAGAAAGAATAATCTCCCGTTCAGAAGAATCAATTCTAAAAGAACTAAAAAACATAACAAAATTACCGCATTTTAAAGGTAATATTGACGATTTAGGTGGCCCTTCAGCAAATATGTACAAAATGGACTGTAATCTCTGTAATAAAGAATGCATAAATTGCAGTAAACTAAACAGAACTAATAAAAGGTTAATTTATTTATTAAAAAAAGCAAGAGTCATACCTAAAATAAAACATATTTTTATTAGAAGCGGGATAAGATACGACTTAGTAACAGATGAATATATTAAAGAACTAAAATACCATATTTCTGGAAAGCTAAAAATCGCTCCAGAACATGTAAATAAAGAAGTTCTAAAATTAATGAATAAAGACAAAGGAAATTTAAATGAATTTATTGATAAGTTTAAAAAATTAACAAAACAAGAGTTATCATATTATTTTATGGTGGGGCACCCAGGTTCTGGAATAAAAGAAACCAAAGAATTGAAAAAAAGTATGGATAAGCTAAAAAACACACAATCAGTACAGATCTTTACTCCGACTCCAATGACAATTTCAACTTGCATGTATTATACAGGGTTAGACCCAAAAACAAAAAAGAAAGTTTATGTTCCTTATACATATAAAGAGAAAAAAGAACAAAAAAGGATTGTTTTTAGATAATTCTAAGAAATATAAAATGCGGGGAGGAGGTTTCGAACCCCCGTAAGCACTAAGCTATATGGTTTCTACCTGAGCGACCTAAGCTTGGTAAATTCTTATTAGGAATTTCATACCCGTTTGACCACTCCGGCATCCCCGCAGGATTAAATCTAAAGAATATACATATTATTTAAAAATGTTTGTAAAAATAAAATCAAAAAAAAAGAATTATTTTTTCTTCCAGTTGTAATCTCGAAGTTTAGCTGATTTACCATAGCCACAAGAAGCACATACTTTTGTTCTAACTTTCAGTGTTCTTTTACCACACCTTCTGCAGACTATCATGTTCTTCTTTCCTGACTTTTTACCCATTGATGGTGTTCCTTTACTCATTTTTTTATTCTGGTGAAATTACTGTAATTGTATCTCCTCTGATGAAGATAACACCTAATTTCCTTAGAACCTCTCCATTGGATCTTTCTTCAGCTTCTTCTAAAACAACATTAATATGAATATCAAATGCTTTTAGAATACCTATATACTGTTTTTGGTTTTTTAACTCTACAATAACTCTTTTATCTCTTGCTCTGTTAAGAGCGTCTAAAGGTCTTGATGCTTCTACCATATTTATCTACCTCCCAAAAAATGGAATAGGTTCAGGAATCTAAGGTTAGTATTTAAATGTTATGGTTTGAAGGGATGTGGGACAGAATAAATCAATTTCCATACCAAAATAGATTATGCCATAAAGTAGTACAGAAATAAGCAGTATCTATCCTTTCTTCTCTTTTCTGCATTATCTTCCATCCTGTTCTTTTTTTATCTTCGCCAAACCCACTTTCAGACTGATTTCTTTGAAAGTAATCTTCAAGATAAGCAACAGGATCTAGAACAAAATCATGCAACATATTTTTCCATTTCCATGGACCTTTTAATGTAGCATTTATTTTAGGAATCAAAACAATTTCTATATTACCAAAAGCTTCTTCAAGCATCCTCACATATTTTTGGCAACTATAATATTTATCCAGCCTTATCTTTTTTATTTCTATGTCTAATTCTTTTGCCATCTTTATTGCTTGGACAAGAGTTTCTTTTTCGCTCTTAAGGCTGGTTCCATACGCTACATACATTCTTGTCTTAAGATCCATCATGGCAAAAGAATAAACAAACATTCTTTTTTTGTTAGAGCATTTCTTAGCTAACTTTACTTTCTCCTTAAGTTTTTGAGCTTCACTAGCATAATGCTTTTTTATCGTCAAAGAATGACCAGTCCCATCCCCACCACAATCTGCTTCTTTTATACCTTTTTTCTTTAACATAAGTTGATGCAAATTATGTAAAGTTATTATAACTTCATGATCAGAGTACAAACGTTCTATGGTTTTATAGCTTACATCTACATCAGTAAGCAAACTAAATATCATAATCATATTTGCCATGGCTCTATTACTTCTGCCAAACAAATGTTTGAGCAACAAAAGAATAACCTTTTGTTTTAAGCTTATTTTGGATTTGGTGCCTCTTGTTTCTCCTTTGTAAACTTTAAAAGAAGCTATAGCTTCTTCAATCAAAGGAGAAAGCTCTCTCATAGCAGTTTTGACCCTTTCTGCAAATTTCTGCTCATAGGTTCTCCAATCCCTCTTTTTATCTTCTGTTGTTTCTTTGTAATGCTCTATTATCTCGTCTAAAAGCCTTGTTACTTGTCTTACATCTTTTGTTTTTATAAGCATATATAGCTTATAAAACCGAAAAGTATTTAAAGTTATCTATAGATAACTCTAATTATGCCAAGAATCATTGAAATAAATAAAGGGAAGCTTGTATTAAAGGATGAGAAGATAGAAGGATTTTTTGAAAGAACTGTAAATTCAATCGGAACATCAGCTAAAGTGGATGTTCCAAAAAGATATATGGGGAAAAGAGCATATGTTATTATTGTGAAAAGTTAATCATATGTTTTTTCTGTCCCACATCCGGTTTGAAGTAACGAGGACCATAAAGGTTTGAAAACTTGTTTTCAAAATGTTATGGTTAATAAGATATAAGAAAACAAGAATAACCTAAAAACGAAACCTTTTTAAGGGAACCCTTGCTTCTTAAACGTAAAATGGGAATATCACAATTAAGACCAAACAGAAAACAATCTGGTTCAAGATATACTGCTTATAGAAAGCAAAGATTAAATGAACTAGGTAAAAAACCAACTTTAACAAAGTTAGAGAAAAAAAGAGCACACATAAAAAGAGTTCTTGGAGCTAACCTAAAATCAAAGCTATTAAGTACAGACATAGCAAATGTTTATGATCCTAAATCAAAAAAATATTCAAAAGTTAAGATCAAGACAATTGCAGAAAGTCCTGCTAACAGGCACTTTACAAGAAGAAACATCATGACCAAAGGATGTATAATAGAAACTGAATCTGGAAAAGCTAAAGTAACTTCAAGACCCGGTCAGGATGGAACTGTTAACGCAGTTTTAATCTAATTTTTTCACTTTTCTATTAAATTTGTTAAAAACTAGCTTTAGCTATATGTATATAATCTATATATATTGTTACTTAATAGTGGTAAAATAAACAAAAGATTTATAAACAAACATAGTTTATCTATTTAGTATGCCAGCAAAAATTGAAAAATTACCATTAGAAAAAATAACTAAACTTGCATCTGATGAACTTAAATATCAAGGTCCAGGAAAAGAAGCAAGAGTAGCAGTAGATGTTCATATACGTGTTGGAAGGAGATATCATAAAGAAGATATGGTTGCATACCAAATAGGAATTATATATTCATCACGTAATAGAACAGGCAGTGATGGAACAGAAACTACAAATCTACATGGTACAGATACTGTTTCTACGAAAAGAGATAAACCAAATAAAGATATAGCTGTGTTACCTTCTCAGGAAGACTATACAAGACTTGAAACAGTACTTGAATCACGATTAAATGATTTTAAAGAACAACTTTACTCAGAAGGAATATCTTTAGAAGTAAAAGAAGAACCAAAAGGAGAAAGAAAACAATATGGTTATACTTTAACTCCTGCGTACAGTAGAGAAGATATTAAGGAAATGTTTTCTGATTTAGCATGTGATGATGTTGCACTGATACTAGATTCTCAGGTATACAAAGAAAAAGAAAAATTCACTAAAAAAGATATTGTTGCCATAATGGATGGTGTAACTGTAACACCAGGATATATAGTAGAACATATACAAGCATTTAACGCTGCTAAACAAAAAAGATAATGGCACCAACAACTGCAGAAAAAAATAGTATGGTTCAATTCATAGCTGAAAGATTAGAAAATTCCTTATTCTATAATATTCTAAAAGTAGATGAGTCTCACATATGGGTAAAAGAAAAACCAGAAATCAGAGAAAGACCAAGAAGAGTAGTAGTAATGGCTCATGACTTTCATATGAAAACAGATGATTTCAAAGCTGAAACAAGAAAAAACCCTAAAGACGGATGGTATACTTCCCATATATTCTATAATGACGAAGATACTTTCTTTGTACCTTTAACAGATAAACTAAAAGCATCAGACTCTCTTAGAGTATATCATAAAGGTGATATAGATAATATGATCAATTTACGAGAAATCGAAAAGAGAGTATTAAAGTCAACAAGAGGATGGGGCAATAGAACAGCAACTTTAGTCTATTATGAACCTGGAGACTTAGGAAAAAGAGAAAGAATTGTCGCTTACAAAATGAGGCCAGTAAAAATTCCAAGGTATGAAGAAGAAGGATATAACATATCTAAAAATTATAAAATACCTGGAGAAGTTGAAGTAGTAACAGCTGAAGATGTTGCCCATTTTGCATTCAAAAAAGAAGACCCAGATGGAATTGCTACAATGATGGGTGAAACTGCATTTAGAAAAACACTACAAGAAACAGAACCTTTATTACCGTCTGCAAGAAAAACTAGTGAAAGAATGCCTGAATTATTTTTATCAGGACTAACTCCGATGCAATTGATATATCTTACTCAAAAACTAGGTGCAGATAGGTTAAGAGATT
>CAYUUQ010000077.1:0-6391 GCA_964447875.1 uncultured Methanosarcinales archaeon
TTGCCATCATATCAGTTTGGTGGTTGGAGAATATCTCCACATACAAGTCCTGGTAGTGCTACAGTAAAAGCATTGAATCATATGCATATTGCAAAAGCAATGGAAATATTAGGCTGGATAGATGATGCTAAAGAAACACAAGAAAAATTGCTAAAAAGGGGCGCTAGTTTATATCCCGGTATTGCTAATGGAAACAATCTTGATACAATAGAAGAAAATGTTAGGAGTGATAAGGTGGTAGCTGGCCTTTATAATGCAAGATGTTTAGTTGTTCTTGCACATCCTCATGAATTAGCAAGAATAATGCTTGAAGATATAGCTATTAATGAGCTTGGCTATACTAGATTAATAAAAAATGATTGGAATGATTACTCTTTTGAAGATTCTTCTGGTAAAAAATATCTTGGATTAACAGATATGGTATCAAGTGATACTAGATTCGAAAAAAATGTTAACATGGTTATTGATGAAATATGGGGGATGATTATTGATCTAACTAAAGTTGGATTAAGGGGTGTTGAACTTTATAACAGATATAGTTATGATGATTTGGCTATGGAATATATTACACAAAAATTAGAACTAAAGATTGATGAATATAATGAAGAGCACCCAATAACTCCCATTATAAAAACTGCTGGAACTGATAACCATAGGGGTTTTGATGGTGTTAGTAGGCCAGGTATTTTAAAAAGACAACTAGCAGATATTGATAAAGAATGGTATAAAAGAGATAGTTATCTGCAAACAGCAGAAGATGTTAGCCTGTATAATAGAACAGTGGCTAGATCAATAGAGCAATCAATAGTTGATACAATGAAGCAAGCAAAGCTTGATCCTAACTCTGGATTATATCTTTTACCTAATACTTTAAAGCCATAGCTGATGCAGACAATTCTAAGACTTTTTGACACATATTTCTAAGATAAGTTGTTACTATTATATCTGTTTCATTTTTTGTCTTAAAAATCTTCAATGCTTCTTTTTTTATTTCTGAAACGGAGTCTACTGTTTCAGCTAATAATTTATCATCTTGTTTATAGAAAACATTATAATAATTATCTAATACTGTAATAGATTTGTTATATAACTCCAAAACTTCTTTAGATAATGTTTTTTTCTTATTTTCTTGACTGATTAAAAATTTACATAAATCTCTTATGTCATCTGCTATTTTTTCAAACTGCCAAACAATAAGATAAACAAAAGATGTTTTTGTTTGGTCTTTGTATCCTTTTTTATTTAATAAACGTTCACAAAAATTTGTTAATTTGTTGTTTGTTTTCTCAAGAACTATTATTTCAGTTAATTCATCAAATTTACCTTCTTTTATAACATCTAAACTTGATTTGGCCATATTTAATGTTACTAAGAATATCCTTCTTAAGATCGTATCAAACTCCCTTTCAAGTCCTGTTGCGATATTTTTTATTAGAGTATGATCTGGTGTTTGTTCGATTATCTCAAAACCCATTATTCCTTCTGAAATTGTATCTTGTATAACTTTTGAAATTGCTGGTTTGTCATATTTTAGGTCAATTTCATCATAGCCACTTTTATGAAATATATATAGTATCCAATGGACAAGCTTATCATTTAGTTTAGATACATCTGCTTCAACTCTTTGAGATGCTAGGTCTTTATTTGTTGATACTAGAACTTTATTTCCTTGAACTTCGACATCTAGTTCATCTCCTTTTTTAATATTATGGCTTACCGCCCATTTTCTTGGAAGAGAAACTAATTGTGTTGAGTCTGCTATTTGGATTACTTTTCTTTTCATAAATTACACTCCGATTATATATTTTATTAGTTATTATTAATACATTAATGATAATTGATTACTTTTTATAAACTTTTCTATATTTATATAAATTAGGATTATTATATATTCTTTATAAATTTTAAGGATTAACTATATAAAAGTAACAAATATTCCATATATTATTCGAAAAAGAGGTGACTTCAGTTGGGGGGATGTAAAATGAAGTTACCAAGTTATGAGGAAGAGGAAGAAAGCGTATATGGAGAAGAATCCAGAGAAGAGCTATTAGATAATGATGAACTTAATCGATTTGAGGCTGCATTTAAGCAAGGATATGAGGATGCAATATGAGTTACACAAAATTTGACAGTTTTGAAAAAAATCTGAAGAAGTACTCTAAAGAAAAGGAGAAGTTAAAGAACGAATTTATAAATAGTATGGTCAATATTTCTTTTATTAAGCCTTAATTAGGCTCTTTCATTATTCCAAAGCCAATTAATCTGAACCTATTAGCAACTAATCTAGAAAGAGTTACTCTTGAGCCTACATCTGCACATACAGGAAGCTTAAGTTTACATTGAACAATGCCTTTTTTTACTTTTATTACTGCACCAACTGTAGCAGATGAATTTACATTTAACATCAAAGGTTCGCCTATCTTTATTGGATCTACATTAAGTTCATCTTCTAAACCAACAACTCTATCTAAAAGATTTACTTCAAGGAATAATTCATGCCAGACTTTTGGAAGCTTGTCTGGATGGCCTGCAATATTACCAGATAATGAGTCTGATTTAACAACAGCAGGATCTAATGAAGTTAATACACCAATTGATCCACCTGGACCTACTTCTTCAGTTGATTTTCCACCTGTTTTTAAGTCTGTTATCTTTGTTTTTACTGGTTTCCATATTTGTTGATTTCTTTCTTCAAACTTAAATCCTGGACGAATCTCAAGTTCATCTCCTACTTTAAACTTTCCTTGTTTTAAGACTCCGCCAAGAACTCCTCCAACTAAATCTTCTGGTGAGGTTCCGGGTTTATTTATATCAAAACTACGTGCTATGAACATTATTGCATCTTTAGATGGGTCCCTCTCTGGTGTTTTAATCATCTTTTGAATAGTTTTTATAAGAAGGTCTATGTTAACATTATGTTGTGCTGAGATAGGAATAATTGGTGCTTTTTCGAATTTTGAACCTTTTATGAATTCTTTTATCTCTTTTTGATTTTTTAATGCCTGTTCTTCATCAACTAAGTCTATCTTATTTTGAACGATTATTACATTTTCTACGCCAATGATTTCTAATGCCATAAGATGCTCTCTTGTTTGAGGTTGAGGGCATTTTTCATTAGCTGCAACTAGTAGAATAGCTCCATCCATAACTGCAGCACCTGAAAGCATAGTGGCCATAAGTGATTCGTGGCCTGGAGCATCTATGAAGCTTACTTTTCTTGCAGGTTTTGCAACTTCTTTACATTCAGGACATTTGTCTCTTACAACATACTTTTTACATTTAGGACATTTATAGAAAATTGTATCTGCATAACCTAATCTTATTGTAATTCCACGTTTGATCTCCTCAGAATGAGTATCAGTCCATTTACCTGATAATTGTTCAGTTAGAGTTGTTTTTCCGTGATCAACATGTCCTATCAAGCCGATATTTATCTCTGGTTGAGATTCTTCAATTTTGCTGGCTTTTTTTCTTGGCATAGGCAGTTTACTCTTTTTTCTCTTCTTTAGGTTTTTCAGCTTTAGCTTCTTCCTTTGGAGCTTCTGCAGGTTTTTCAGTTGGTTTAGCTTCTGCTTTAGGTGCTTCTTTAGTATCTCCTTCTTTTGGTGCTTCTCCTTCTTTAGCAGCAACACCTAATACTTCACCTAAATCTTTAGAACCTGCTTTCGTAACAACTAAATTAATCTGAGTTATTTTTTCATTGATCTTATGGCCGCAGATAGTTTTTCTTTTCTTCATACCTAGTCTTCTTTTCTTGTTTCTGTCTTTTCCGCTGAAACCAACTCCTCCTAAGATAGAAACTCTTTTTCTTACGCCAAGGATACCATGACGCATAGGAAAACCACAGTAATCTGAACCACCAGTTATCTTTAATTCATAACCAGTAGCACCGATAACTTCACCATTTATTGCTTCACCTATGTTTAATCCCATAAAAGGTGATGCTTGATCATCTTTTACCTCTTTTTGGTATGTTTTTCCTGCTTTAGGATCTGAAATGCATAATTTAAATTCTGCCATATTTAATTCCCTCCATGATTATTATTTAGTTCAAGAAATAGTAGTTCATTTAAAAATGTTGCTAAAAAGACAGCTTTTTAAATGGATATGTATTTTTCTCTAATTATGGTTGAATCAACAACAATAGTAGATCATAGGATAAATGGGGAAGTGCTAATGTTTGATCCTGTGAAGTTATATGGTAGGATTGAGAGAATATTGGGTCTTGAGGCGGCTATAGTTGAGAGAGGACTTGAAGCTGAAGCAGAAATCAGAGAGCATAATCATTTAGTACATAATACTTCAAAAATATTTACATATGAACAGGCAAGACGATATGGAGAAGAGGTTGTCGATAACTATATGCAAGATGATAATTTTCTAGATAGGATTAGTGGGCATGTTACTTCAGATGTTTATGATATTTTAAAGCAAGAGTTAGATAATATCGGTGATGAAGCAGAAATTCCATCACTTGGTAAAGAAGAATTCTATAGTCTTAATGATGTTATCGATTATGGACAACAATTGAAAGCATGGATTGAAGATAATGGGAAAAAAACAAGAAGAGCTAGAATTGATCATCTGAGAGTTGAATTTGGTTTAGAATTTGCTAATTTTGTTAGTTCTTTAATTTGAGTAGATCATCTAACTCAATCTTTCCTGTATAGATAGCCATACCTAAAGCTGAGGAGATGTTGTTGTTTTGTAGTTGTTTTACTTCATTTAGTGTTGTTATTCCACCAGCAGCAGTTATCTCATTTTTTGTTTTAGATTTTAAATCTTTAAAGAAATCTACATCTGTTCCCTGTAGCATTCCTTCTTTATCTACAAAAGTTGTTAGAAATTCTGAACAGTATGGCTCTAGTTCTGTTATTATGTCAACTGCTTTATATTGAGTAGTTTCCTTCCACCCTTTTATTACAACATAACCTTCTACTGTGTCTAATGCTATTATTATTTTTTCTCTTTTTACTTCTTTTAGAAGTTCATTTAAGAAATTAAAGTCAATTTTACCATTCATGAAGATTGAAGATCCGATAATAACTTTTTCTACACCTAAGGAAGTAAGTTCTTTTGCTTTGTTTATTGATCTGATGCCTCCACCAACACGGCATTTGATTTCTTTTATGATTTTTTTTATTAAATCATAGTTTTCTCCATTTCCCATAGCTGCATCTAGGTCGATAAGCTGAATAGTTTCAAAAGGCTTGAATTTTTTAATCATATCATCATATGAATCTAATTCAACTTGTTTATTATCGGCTTTTCCTTGTACTAATTGAACAACTTTACCCTTCATTAAGTCTATACATGGATATATCATTTTAGTTTCTCTAATAATTTAATGAAATCTTTTTGAGTTAATAAATTTATTCCTAATTGTTTTGATTTTTTTCTTTGATCTTCATTATTGTAACCCCATGTTGATAGGTGACACTTAATTTTTGAGTTATTTCTTACTGGGGCGATGTGTAAAAGCATATCATCAACAAAATTAATCTCTTCTTCTTTTATTTTCAGATCTTTTGCAATCTTTCTTAGTTTTTTTAATTTGTCTATCTCATAGTATTTATCTAAAATCTTTTCTTCTGGAAAATCAACATTATTGTGTTTTAATGTATTAGATATGGCTTCTTTATTTTTGCTGCTTACTATATAGATGTTTTTTTTGTTTATTTTTTTGAGTGTTTCAATAACTTCAAAAGCAGGAGTTAGTGAATACCACGCATTATTATCTTTTTCGAATATTTTCTTTCTTTCTAAATAAAATTCATCATCATATTTTTTTAATTTCTTATCTCCCATTTCATTTAAATAGTCGACAAATTTTTCTTCTTTAGTTATATTTAGGTTTTTATCTATAGCTCTAATAGCTGCAACTTGCTGACCACCTGTGTTTGTAAAACATCTATATATCTCATATTCAAGGTAAATCTTATTTTTGAATATAGTTCCTTCAAATATATCTTCTGGAGTTATTTGTTTTCCACCTAAAAGTTTAGTATCTGGAAATATTTTTACATATGCATTATATGCAGTTACAAAAGCATCTCTAACACTGTCTACAATAACTCCATCAAAATCTAGTGCAAGTATCATTCTCTCATCACACAACCTTTCTTTTTACAGTAATCTTTTACATCATTAACAGTATATTCTCCAAAGTGAAATATTGAAGCAGCTAGAGCTGCATCTGCTTTTCCTTTAGTATAAGCTTCAACAAAGTGTTCTTTATTACCAACACCGCCTGAGGCTATAACTGGGATATTAATTGCCTCAGAAATTGCTTTTGTTAGTTCTAAGTCAAAACCTTTTTTTGTTCCATCACGATTCATAGAAGTTAGTAAAATTTCTCCTCCACCAAGATCTTCTGCTTCATATGCGC
>CAYUUQ010000078.1:0-6309 GCA_964447875.1 uncultured Methanosarcinales archaeon
TGACCCCCCGCAACTAGGGCATGTAACTATATCATCATCACTCTTAGCTCCACTTCCACCACACTTACTACACTTCTCTAATCTTGGAACATTAATAGTTTTTTCAACACCTTCAGCTGCTTCTTCTAGTGTAATCTCCATATCATATCTCAAGTCAGAACCTCTTTTAGGGCCTCTTCTCCTACCTCTATTGCCACCACCAAATCCTCCAAAGCCACCTCCAAAGAATTGATCGAATATATCTCCAAAATCAAAACCACCACCTGAAAAACCACCAAAATCACTAAAGTCAAACCCTCTTCCACCACTAAACTGTTCATAACCAGTTCCAAATTGATCATACTGGCTTCTTTTCTCATCATCACCTAGAACAGCAGCAGCTTCATTGATCTCTTTAAATTTATCTTGAGAATGATCTTCTTTATTTATATCTGGATGATATTTCTTAGCTAATTTCTTATAAGCTTTCTTGATTTCCTCTTTAGTAGCGTTCTTCTCTACTCCTAGTATTTTATAGTAATCTTTTTCTTTAGTCATTTTTTATTAGTTTATCTCCGATATCTTCTAACTCTTTAATAACTTTTGCATTACTCTCCAAATCTCTTTTTTTATCTGCAACAGCCAGATATTCTCCAATAATTTCAGCATGAACACATTTGACAAACTTCTTCATAGCATCAATAGCACCTTTTGTAGATTCTTTTTGTCCACCAACAGATAATAAGAAAAATTTCTTATCTTTTAACAGTTTATTAAAATAATAAGGATTACATCTATCCATAAAGTTTTTCATGATTGCATTAACATTAGAAAAATAACATGGGGAAGCTAATATTATAAGATCAGCCTCTTCCAGTTTATTATATATCTCAAGCATATCATCTTTTATCATACATTTTCCAGTCTTAGGACAACAGTTATCCCCACCATCACAGAATTTTATATTCTTATCCTTTAGATTGATAACATCAGTTTCAATATCATTTAGAATATAATCTAGCATAAACACTATATTACCTACTCTTGGGCTACTGTTTATTACCAGTACTTTTTTCTCCATCATCACTTCTCTTTTAACTAAAAAATTAAAATAAAAAAATTATTTTTTCTTATCGTCATCTACTTTATAGTCAGCATCAACAACATTGTCATCTGAAGTATCGTCTTTTTTATCTTCAGGTTTAGCTCCTGCTTCTCCACCAGCCGCTTGACCTTTCTTAGCTTGTTCTTCAGCTACTTTCTTATACATTTCCTCAGAAACTTTCTGAAACTTTGCTATCAAATCATCTTTTGCTTTCTTAATAGCTTCATAGTTCTTTTCCTTGTCTTTTAACAGTTCCTTTAATCCATCAATATCTTTTTTGATAGGTTCTAGTTGTTTCTTATCAACTTTATCACCCATCTCTTTGATGGTTTTTTCATACTGAGTAACAAGACTTTCAGCTTCATTTAATGTATCTACTTTTTCCTTTCTTTTCTTGTCTTCTTCAGCATGGGATTCAGCATCTTTTTTCATCTTCTCTATCTCTTCTTCTGAAAGTTTCTGTGCTGCCGTTATGTTAATACTCTGTTCTTTACCAGTTCCTAAGTCTTTTGCATGTACATGCACTATTCCTGAAGAATCTATGTCAAATGTAACTTCAATTTGTGGAACTCCTCTAGGTGCAGGAGGTATTCCAACAAGATCAAATCTTCCTAATGACTTATTATCAGCAGCCATTGGTCTTTCTCCTTGTAGTACATTAATAGTTACTGCAGGTTGATTATCTGCAGCTGTACTAAATACCTGAGACTTTTTACTTGGAATTGTTGTGTTTCTTGGAATAAGTGTAGTTAAAACACCACCTAGTGTTTCAATACCTAATGTTAAAGGTGTAACATCTAAAAGCAATATATCTTTAACTTCTCCAGCTAAAACTCCTGCTTGAACTGCTGCTCCTTGTGCTACACACTCCATTGGGTCAACTCCTCTTTCAGCTTTTTTTCCAACAAAATCTTCAACAAATTTTCTTACTATTGGCATTCTTGTAGGTCCACCAACTAAGATGATCTTATCAACCTCAGTTGCTTTTAATTTAGCATCTTCTAATGCTTGTTCCATTGGTTTTTTACATTTCTCAATTATTGATGCAACTAATTCTTCTAGTTTAGCTCTAGATATCTTCATCTCAAGATGTATAGGATTTCCATCTTTTTGTGTTAAGAATGGTAAATTGATATCTGTTTCTGCTGTTGTAGAAAGTTCAATCTTTGATTTTTCTGCTGCTTCTCTTAATCTCTGAACTGCAGTATCATCAGAACTTAAGTCAACACCATTTTTGGATTTAAACTCTTCAATTATATATTCTATAAGCGCATTATCCATATCAGTTCCACCTAATTGGGTATCTCCTGATGTAGATTTAACTTCAAATACACCATCTCCAAAGTCCATTATTGTACAATCCAGTGTTCCACCACCAAAGTCAAAGACTAAAATCTTCATTTCTTTGTCAGCTTTATCAAGTCCATATGCTAAACATGCTGCAGTTGGTTCATTTACCATCCTAACAACTTCTAGTCCAGCGATTGAACCAGCATCTTTTGTTGCTTGTCTTTGGTTATCATCAAAATAAGCAGGACATGTTATAACTGCTTTTTTGATATCTTCTCCAACAAATTCTTCAGCATCTTTCTTGATCTTTTGTAAGATAGCTGCTGAGATTTGCTGAGGGGTATAATCCTTATTGTTGATCTTATACTTGAAGCTTGTTCCCATCTTTCTCTTAGCTGCCATTATTGTACCATCTGGGTTTGAAACAGCTTGTCTTCTAGCAGGTTCACCCACTAATTGTTGTCCATCTTTAGTAAATGCAACAACTGAAGGAAACGCTTTTCCATATTGTGTTGTACCTTCCGCACTTGGAATAATAGTCGGTTTTCCAGCCTGCAGTACTGCGGCTGCTGAATTACTTGTTCCAAGATCAATACCAATTATTTTTTCTTTCTTTGTGTTTTCTTTTGCCATTTTTTATTACCTCCAAAGATCTGATTTACCCAAAATAGCTTGGAGCATCAGTCTTTTTCTTATTTTTATTATCTTTAGCCTCTTTTTTCCTCTTTTTTTCTATCTTCTTAACAGCATTTGGCTTTTCTACTTTGCCAAATTCTTTTTCATAATCATCAATCCTATTTTTCAGAAATTCCATAAATTTCTTAGCATGAAACACATCCATCATTACAACATTATGGTGAATATTTATGAATGGTCCTTCGTTGCTTCTAGGGTCTACTCTTGGAGTTATACACTTAAAGTCCAATATAAACTGTGTTGGGTTAAAATTAACACTAACTTCATGTGCAAAAAAGTTATTTCCATCATTTATTCCAAAATTTATTTTTTTATCAGTCATTTTTTCACCTTTTATTTATTTTAACATATCAAAACTTAACATTTTCTTCAACTTTTCTTTATCTGGAACCAATTCTTCCAATTTTCCACCAGGAATTAGTTTTCCTCCTGATTTTAAGTATTCATTATATTGTCTTATTGATTCTGGATCATTAACATCAACAAAATAATTGAGCAAAAACCATATGCTCAATTCTTCTCCATATTCTTTGCAGTTTCCAAGTTTACATTGCAAAGGCTTAACTTCATGGATCTTACATCCAACCTTTTCATCATAAAACACACAAACACCATATTGTTTTCCTTTCCTTAACAATTTTGGCCTTAGTCTTTTTGTGTTAAACTTCTCAAATTCCTCCAAAAAGTTTTTTTGAAGTTCTTCTTCACTTATGTTCAAAAACTTTGCAATATTTTTTTTATCATCTCCATCTAAAAAACCAGAGCTATATTGGCAGCAATGTCCACATTTATCACATATTTCTGCCAATGCTCTGACTTCTTTTAATGAGGTGTTTTTAGCAATTATCATATTTTATCTATTTTTTACCTTTGCTCACTTTAACTTTAGTATACCTTAACACTTTATTTTCCAACATATATCCTTTTTGAAGTTCTTCTAATATTGTATCTTCTTCTTTATCTGAATCAACTTTCATCAAAACTTCATGATAGTTCGGATCAAATTTTCCATCAATATCTATTCTCTTTAGTCCTTCTTTCTCAAGCATTGTAAATATTTCAGAAAATATCATTTCAACTCCTTTAATAAATTCCTCTTTATTCTCAGTATGTTTTAGAGCCATCTCAAAACTATCCATAATAGGTAGCATCTATAACATCTGCTTTAGCATATTTTACAAAATCAGAATTTTTCTTTTCAACATATTTTTTATAATTTTCAAACTCAGCTTGCAATCTTTGTAATGTATCTGTCAGTTCACAGATCTTTTTGTCTTTATTATCACATTCCTTCTTATTCTCTTCTTCTTTGATAATTTTTTTCTCTTCTTTTTTTCCCTTAGCTTTCATCATTTTTCACCAATTTGCTTGTTGATCTTAAGTCAACGAGATTGTGGTAAACTCTACTAGTATTTAAATCTTTCGCTTAATTTTACAAAAACTTTATATATTTCTTTAATTTCTACTAAGATTATGAGATTTTATCAAAAAAAGATAACTATTGTTACAATAAGAAAACCATCTGATGATAATATCAATCAGGAACTTCAATGGTTTGGTCATTCTCTAGGTTTATTTAACGATCGAGACAAAGATAAGTCCAGGTTTAGGATCTTTTTAGAACTACTTAAGGCAGCAAAGATGAAACATCCATTAACTTCAGATCAATTAGCTTACATGTTAAAACTATCTCGCGGAACCGTAATCCATCACATAAACGATCTTATGAAATCTGGGTTAGTAGTCCATGAAGGTAACCGTTATATGTTAAGGGTCGATAATCTGTCTGATCTTATCGAGGAGATAGAAACAGATATTCAAAGGACAACAGCAAGTCTGAAAAATATCGCAAAAAAGATTGATGGTAAGTTGGGATTATAGTCTGTAAGATATATTCTACAAGATATATTATAAATAAGTTTATAAATAAAATATCATTCTCTTAAATATTATGATAATATCTCCTGAATATAACAAACATAGGGTAAATGATATTTTGTCTGGATTAGATCTTCTCTGGGACGAAGAATCTAATAATGTTTATGCAAGAAGGGGAGATAAGAATAGGTCTCGACCCATTGCACATGTTCATGCAGAATATCCATTAGCCCATATAGACCTGTATAAGGTACATGTTATTGACGGGTGGGCTGTTACTTCAGAAACTCAAGATAAACATAGGTCAGCTCTAATCGGAGCGATTATGAAAACAGGACCTACAACTTCAGATGAAGGGTATTTTATGTCAGATGATCCATTTGATTAATAATTAACTAATTTTCTCAAACAATTTAACAAATACTTCTTGTGGAATCTGTAATCCAGAATCAACAAAAACTTTAGCTAATGCTATACCTGCATGTTCTTCTTCAGACTTGAACCTAAATCTAATAAGTTTACGTAGAGTGTCATTGCATAAAAACCCTTCATTCATCTGAAGAACTACTTTGTTCTTATAGTTTCTTATAGAATTATTATTCCAATCTACAATAACATCTTTTATATCATGACGATAAAATTCCCATTTAACCAAATCTTTAACAATTTGTTTTAAACTATTAGAATTAACATATTCAGAAACATCATCAATCTTAGAATATTCAAAAAAATCAATATCATTAACTATGCTTCGCTTATAGTTTCTTCCAAGAAAAGCTTTAACCTTCTGCCTTGCTCCCTTTTTGCCACCTTTAAGCCGTTTCTTCCATTTATTTTCTACTAAATAAGCATATTCATACTCATTTCCAGATTTCTTTTTTATTTTCTTGACTCTTATATAACTCATTTTAACCTTAAATTAGTCTACAATTTTGTAAACTATACTATGAATATACACACAGTAGGCACCATGAATATATAAACCTTTCTATTATCTATAAAGCTTTAAAGTTAGAAATTTGGGCATTTCAGCCATTACATAATTTGCTGAATTTCACCATTGGGGATGGTTTCAGAAAAAACTAAGCTTTGAAACTTATAAACTCTACAAGCATCATAATCTAAATAGCTATTAGGTTCTAATCCAGCCTTAACACAAGTCTGTTCTAAGAAGGTTTTAGGATCCCAGTTATATTCAGTAGCTACTTGAGGTAATAATAATCCATTGTTATAAACTCCTCTAACAAGTAGCCCATCTTTTCCTACTTGAATATTATTATAATAATCCTCTGGATTTCTCACTTCTATAACTTTAGCAGGAGTTAAAACAGATAATTCTATAGTTATATCACCAAATTCTT
>CAYUUQ010000079.1:0-6285 GCA_964447875.1 uncultured Methanosarcinales archaeon
ATTCTCAATTATGCCTGGATTAATACTAGTATCAGTATCATCACAATCATAATTTTGATAGCCTGAACAAGTCATGTTATAATAAACAGTAGTTTGTGGATAATAACCATCACCATCATGATCAAATGTTTCATTCCAGTCAATTGAACCGTTTTGGTTTTGATCAAAACCTTCATCCTCATTTAAGTCACAATCATTATCATAAGTATCACATGTTTCATTGAATGAAATATTTTGTACTGTTGAGAAGTCTGAAGAGTATAAACCTGCATCGATTGTTTGAACTGAATAGAAAACACATCTTTCTGGTAAGTTTAATAATTTTGTTTTTCTTTGAAGCATATTTCCAAAATAACCTTGTGTTGGATTAGATGACACAGGATATTTTGAACTTACTATGTTGTTATTTGTTGAGTTAGATCCTGCTTTTAAGTTATAGTATAACCCTGATTGTGTTTCAGTATCGTAACCATCACTCCAGGTTATGTTTAATGTTCCGTTGGCATAAGATGATGATAATGAGTTTGGTGCTGATGGTTGAGTGTTTGAGGTTAATAGAGAAGTATCTGAAGTAAATATTTTTGTTACTCTTGTGTTTGATTCATTCCTTCCAGAGATAAATAGATCTACGTCAGTATCTTCATCAAAATCATACCATGCAATTGAACCCCAATAAACTCCCTCTAAACTGTTTGTTGTGTCTTCATTAAAAGAGGTTTCGTTGTTTATGTAGATTTTTGTTATTGCATCTACTTGATTTGATTCTGTTGTTCCAATCATAGCTAAGTCTACGTCACCGTCATTATCATAATCTGCAATTGCAACACTTCCCTTCCAAACTTGAACCAGGTTCTGAGACCAAGTAGAATTATATGTTAATGTTCCATCTATATTTGTATAGATTGATGAGTTTGTTAATGTGCAAGAGGATACACTATCTGTTCCTTGGTTGCAACCTGTTGTGATTAAGTCTAAGTCATTATCATTATCTATATCTGCAAAGTTTGTTGTTGGAAATTTAAGTCCTGTTAAGTTTTGGGTGTTTGTGAAATCTGTTCCGTTATTGTTTATGTAAATTGAAGTTATAAAGTTACTATTATTAGAATGGTATCTTCCAGCTATAACTAAATCAATATAATCATCACTATTTATATGTCCAAAGCTTAAACTACATTCTGTTACATTGATTATATTGAAATCTTGTTTTGTGAAAACAGTGGAAGCAGATACATTTGCTTTGTATATGATTGTATTGTAATCCTCACCAGTTGTTCCACAAATAGCTAAATCAAAATTTCCATCATTGTTATAATCACCCCATGCTTGAGAAGAATATTTTAGTGCTGTAATTTGACCAGATAGTGTTGTGTTCTCAGTTAGAGTTGCTGAAACAGATATCAAGCTAAGTAAAAGTACAAGTATTGGAATTAATATTTTTTTCATTTTAATTTTTTCTTAGCTTTGTGATAAGCTGACCATATGGTTCTATTATCTCTGTTTAGTTCTTTTGCTATCTGGTTAAAGGTTAAATTTTTAGAATCTTTTAAGTAGACTATGGTTGACTCAAGCATTCCTAGTCTACGATCTTTGAATATATGTAATGGTAAAACTAGTTCATCTGTTATAGAAAGTTCATGGATTAATTGTAATTTTCTTTGTAAATCCTGCATTATTTCTTATTATATAAGTAATAGTATATAAATATTTTGATTTTTTCTTATTTTTTAATAATAATTACTTATTAGATAAGTAAATAATCTATCATATTACTAATAGAAAGCTTTTTATACTAAATAGTATTCATATGAATACTACTAGATATAATATGTTAACCCAAACCCAAATCAAGATAATGAAACTGTTTGTTGGTAATATTACCAGAAGATTTTCTTTAAGAGGAGTTGGTAAAGAATTAGATATGCATCAAGCATTAACTTATCGTTCAAGCAAAGGACTAATAGAAAAAGAACTTATTGTTCAGGATGAAGATAAATATGTTCTTAATTACAGGAGAAATCACCAGGAATTAGCTTATTTTGAGTCTTTAAGAAGCAAGGAATTTCTTCAAAAAAATAAGTCTATAGCTTTAATGTTGGATGAGATAATACATAAGTTCCCATATGGCTATTTTTGCTTAGTTATTTTTGGTTCCGGTGTAACGAAAAACAAGCCGAGAGATTTAGACTTGTTAATGATAATTGAGAATACAGAAGATATAGAAAAGGCTGAAAAATACCTTTATAATATAACAAGGAATTATACTATTGATACCCATTCATTGATAATATCATTTGAAAGCGTATATGAAATGCTTGGCTCAAGAGATGAAAAGAATGTAATGAATGAAGTTTTAAACAAACACATTATATTATATGGGGCAGAATTATTTTATAAAATTATAAATAAGGGGAGGAAATAAGAATGTTGGATGAAAAGAAGTTGAAAGAAGCCCAATCAAGAGTGAAGCAATATCTTGATGAAGGTATGATAAAAACAAAGCAAAAAAAAGAATTTGTTGATTTCTTTTTGTCTAATGCGGATAAATCACTCAATAGCGCTAATGTATTATATGACCTTTCAACAGATAAAAAAATGCAAGAAAATACTGGATATCTTGATTTTGATGGATTCCTATGGGTTGTTAATGCCTGTTATTATTCTATGTTCTATATGGCAAGAGCACTGCTCGAAAGCGAAGGTATAAAGATAAAGTCAGATATGTCTGTTCATGCTATAACATTTGATGCTGTGATTAATTTTTTCTATCTTAACGGAAAGCTCCAGAAAAGATTGATAGAGGATTTTGCCGAGGCAAAGGAAGAAGCATCAGAGCTTTTAGGAAAGCAAAAAGCAGATGCTTTGATAGAAGACTATTTCTGGGAAAAGGGTAAAAGATCAACATTCACATACAACACAAAAGAAGTAGTAATAAAAGCTAAAGCTAAGACATCCATCGAAAGAGCAAAGATGTTTACTGAAGAGATAAAGAAGATAATAAAGTAAGCAAAACATATTCATGAGAACATTTGTTGAAATGAAACAGGACAAGCAACAATCGAAGTCATAGAAAAAAAGAAAAGTTTTTTTGATTTCCTAAAATTAGTCAAAAATAAATGAATATAATCTGTTGTCTGGATAATTTATAACCACTATGTAGTAATGGAAAGATTTAAATATAATATAGTGAATTATATAGATAAAAATATATATTTAATATAAAATAAATTGATTTAAATGAATGCTACATTTCAAGTTCCGGAGAAAAGAGCAGATGCTATCTACAATGCGTTAGGTGGAAATGGAAATTATGATGCTTCTAAAAGATCTGCTAATAATGATTCTATTATTTTAGGATTAGATACTACCTTAAGATGGATGGAGAAAGCGGGATATAGTTCTGATGAAGCTCTTGATGTTCTTAAAGATTCTACTGAGAGAGTTAGATTGAACAATGGAACAGATGCTGCTTACCTTCATGAATTTCAAAGAGCTGCTATGTTTAGAGTTGCAGCTGCTTCAGGAACAACTGATTTATTGTATGATGAAAGAAGTTTAGATGATGTTGCTGAAACAGAAGAAGCTCCAGAAAGAAGATTGTTTTGTAGAGGTTATGGTTCTTTAGCTAAGGCTGCTGGGATTACTATTGGTGCTGGATTAGGTTTGTTGGCTGTTGACGGATTGGGTGCAACTGATTATAGTCATGAGATTACTTTAATAAAAACAAATTCGCCAAGTTCATATGAATGGCAGTTAAAAATACAAAACCAGAGTACGGGAGCAGATATAGATGATAGTGGAATTAATGTTACTGCTTATACTGGAAATGCATCTAATTTTACATATAGTGGAGGGACTATTGGAGATTGGTGGCAGGATGATTCGTCAGATACTAATAAATTTAAATCTAGAGCTCAGATAACATTTGGTTATATTGATTCTCCAGGACATGACCCTAATGCTGATGAATTATTTGTAAATTTTGACAGCCCATATAATACTTTAGCAAGTAGTAAGATTGAAATTGATCTGGCCAATCTTGTCGATACTTATACAATAACAGATGCTATGTTACCTGGACCAGTGCAGGTAATAAACAATGAATTAGTTATAACAAACCCACTTGGACCATCTGGTAATCCAATACCTGCAGTAGGAACAAATAGTTATGCTAATGGAACTACAACAAATGCTTCAGTTGATGCAGAGGTTATTATTGGATCAAATAAGTATGAATGTATTGGTTTTGATGGAACAGGAAGTGTTCCAGATAGTGGAACTACAAATAGTATAGATATTACAATAACAAATAATTCTACTTTATCATGGCTTTGGGCAACTAATCATTTTTTAAGTATTGTAGCTGGAGAAGGTGGAAGTGTTAATAGAACAAGTGATTATTATAGGAGCGGAACTAATATGTCATTAACAGCAAACCCAAATAGAGGAAAAATATTTGATAGATGGGAAGGATACACAAATTCAACAGATAACCCTCTAGAAGTTATACTTAATGATCCTGCAACAATTAGAGCATTATTTAGGAATCCTAAAGGAACAGTATTTATGTTTCAATAATTTGTCACTCAGTAGTTGTAAAAAAAGCGAAAGATTTAAATACTTGATCTTCTTGTGTAGTATATAGATACTAAATGAAAGGCTCTACATTATATAAAGCTAGAATAGCTATGGCTGCATTATTAGCTGGAGCTATGTATGGTTGTGGACCTATCCAAGAAAAAGAAGAAGAAATAAAAAAACCTAATGTAGCACAAGTAGCTAAAGGCGATTATACAAATAAAGTTACTCAATCTGGAACTTATAGTAATGGTAATGTTTCTGTTAGTATAAATGATTCTGGTGGTTTAGAAACTATTACTGGAGATAGTGTTGGTGGTGGGTTAGAAGGAATGACACAAAATAGTGATGTACAAACTAATACTTCCACTAGAAGACTAAGAAATACATATTCTAGAAATAGTCTTGGCTCTAATGATGATGTAACTACAACAAGTTCATCAACCCAATTTATCTATGAGATTACTTTAATAAAAACAAATTCGCCAAGTTCATATGAATGGCAGTTAAAAATACAAAACCAGAGTACGGGAGCAGATATAGATGATAGTGGAATTAATGTTACTGCTTATACTGGAAATGCATCTAATTTTACATATAGTGGAGGGACTATTGGAGATTGGTGGCAGGATGATTCGTCAGATACTAATAAATTTAAATCTAGAGCTCAGATAACATTTGGTTATATTGATTCTCCAGGACATGACCCTAATGCTGATGAATTATTTGTAAATTTTGACAGCCCATATAATACTTTAGCAAGTAGTAAGATTGAAATTGATCTGGCCAATCTTGTCGATACTTATACAATAACAGATGCTATGTTACCTGGACCAGTGCAACAAGAAATACCTAAGCCATTAATAACAGGTATTGATGTTGGAAATGATATAAGTATTTATGCTACAAATACTGTTGATGGAGTGGAATATACCTTACAAGATTCAGAGAATCTAAGAGACTGGAATGATGCAACAAATATTACAGCTAATGCATCAAGTTTAACAGTAACTATAAATTATGAGAAACGTAATGGTTTTTTTAGATTACATGTTAAGGAGAATAATTGATTACTTATTATCATAGAAATTGGAAGTTATTGAATCTCCTTCACCAATTATAAGTATATCATAAACCTCATCTGAATTGTGATCTACTAAAGAACTAGAGCCTAACTGCACACCAGATAATGATTGATTAAGAATAAAAACTAAATTATTATTTGAATAAGTATTAAATATATAACCACCCTCATAATTGCCTGATATAATCAAATCTATAAATCCATCTCCCCCTATGTCTCCAACAACTAAAGAACTCTTTGTTATTCCAGTCAAACTCTGATTCAAACTTAAATAAGTATCTGTAGTTAATATTGTTACAGAAGAACTTGATGTTAAGTTTTCATAACCATTTGAACTGTTACAACTAATGTTATAATTATATGTTCCAATTGATGTGTGGGTTCTATTATATTCGTATACTGCTGTTACTGAGTTAAATGGCATATTTATTGGACCATTTCCAAAGTCAATAGTGCAATTATTTCCAATTCCACTTATGTTTTCTCCTGATGTCTTATTAGTATAATTAGCTATAAAATATATCTGTTGATTTATTACAGGTTTTTGATTTATCTTGTTTGATTCAGACAAGGATAGTTGTGAATTTTCTGTTGTAGTATATGCTGAAAAGCCAGTTACATTAAAT
>CAYUUQ010000080.1:0-6219 GCA_964447875.1 uncultured Methanosarcinales archaeon
CGTAAATTGCCAGATATGTTTTCTGAAAACAAAGGAGCAGTTTCTAGAGAAGTTAGTAAATTCCTGCCTGCTCTGAAAAGATTGAATAAAGAGTCTGTTAGAGTTGAGGAGGAGGAATTAAGAAGGATTATAGCAGAATGGGAAAATTTCAAAAGAGATATTAGAGACTTGCAAGATGTAGAGGATAGGTCTCAATTAAATGTATTGATAAGAGTTATAGATTCTAAATTTGATAGATTATTAAAAGATATTGTTAGGGAAGCTAAATTGGATATTGATGAAGCTAAAAATTTGAATGATGCCAGGAAAAAATTAGCTGCTGAAGAAGGTGTAGCTGAAGGTAGTTCCGAAGAAATATTGGAACAAGATGGAAAGGCTGAAGCTAGTACTGCAGCAAGTGAAGAATCTGAAGTTCGAAGTAAAGAATGATATTTTCTTATTTAGGCTTGTATTTCATACCTACTAATTTAGCAATCTTTTTCATCAAGTAAGTTGTATTTTTTCTTAATATTGCATGAATTACTTTTTTTGGTTTTTTGAAGTAAATCGGTTTTCCAAACTTTAGTTCGCATCTTTTAAGTTTAGGTATTAGTTGTTCTTTTGGTGCTATTTCATATGCCCCTATTATTCCTACTGGAACTATTGGTACATTGGCATCAAAAGCTAGTCTTATTGCACCGGTTTTGCCTTTTGTCATATAACCATCTAAGCTGCGAGCGCCACCAGGAAATATCCCGACACAATCACCTTTTTTAAGGACTTTTCCTAGTTCTTTAACTGCTTTTTTCTTTCCTTCATCTACTGGAATACATGCTGCCCATTTTCTGGAGATATAGTCGCCAAAAAGATTCCAAAAGCGACCCTTCATTACAATATAATGTACTTTTGTATCTATTTTAGGTATGACTAAAGAAAGGATAAGAAATGGGTCTAAGTAAGAAGCATGGTTTGCCGCTAGAATAAATGGAGGATCTGGTAAATTATCTAATCCAGAGTATTTTCTAATAAAAAGCCTCATTGTTGGGAACAATGTTAGTTTTAGTATAGGGTAGACCATTTTAGGAATGTACTTTTTAATAAATTTAGAATATTTAAATCTTGCTTTCCTTTTGCTATTGTTTTTCTTTTTTTGATGGCTGTTCTTAAATTATCTTCAAATAATGTTTCTCCTCTTCCCAGTTCATTTATTAGATGTGCGTCAGAACCTGCTATTTGAGCTAAAGAGTTTTTTTGTGCTAATTTCTTTGATATGTAGTTCTCAAAAGGAAATGCTCTTCCATTGTATGTTTCTAAAGGTAGATTTATTTTTTTTAGAGGTATTCCTAAATGAGATCTGCAATAAGAGTAAGGGTGAGCAATTATTGCAATAGCATCTTGATCTTTTAATTTATCTAAAACTTCAAAGAAGTCGGTTGTTTTAATTTGTTCTTGTAGATATAATGCCACTATCTCTGCTTTATTTGTTTTTATTTCAGAAGCAATTATCACTTCGAAGTCTTTATCTTTATTTAATTTAGATGTTGTTATTGATCCTTTTATACAATTGTGATCTGTTATTGCAATTCCATTATAACCTAGTTTTTTGTAAGTTTTTAGAATAATCTTAGGATCTAAGTTAGAGCATCTTGAATATTTAGTATGAATATGTAAGTCATATTTTTTCATATTAACTAAAAAAGATGAAAAATATATAAAGATATCGCGTTTTTTATTATATATGATAACAATATTGGATTGCTATACTGATGAACCAGCAGGGCTTGGAGTTCCGCCATACTTAGGAACTTATGCTAGATATTTATATGGTTATTTTAAGGAAGCTAATTATATTACTATAGATGACTTAAGATTTCTTTATTATTACAATTTAGATGATAAGAAAAAAGAAGTTAGTCATAAGACAAATATTAAAATCTATAATTTAAGTAAGAATATATCTAAGATAAAAGAAGTTATTAAAGAAACAACAAAGTTAGTTGTTATTCTTGGCGTACATACTCCGGGGAAATATTTATCCGCAATACCTGGAACGCTAAAAGAGCTTAAGGACTTAGTGAAAGAATTTAATTGTGAAATAATCTTAACAGGACCTGCAGTATATGGAACACAACTAGAAGGTGGAAAGTTTTTTGAGAAAATAGAACTTAATTGCAAGGTTAAGGATTTTGGTTTTAGTTATGATGAAATTAAAGATTATGCTGTTTTTGGAGCTAATATCGTCAAACAGATTCCTGACTTAAGAGTAATTGAAATAGAAACTTCAAAGGGTTGCTCAAGAAAAAAAGGGTGTAGTTTTTGTACTGAACCTATGAAGAATAGATTGAATTTTAGAGATCGAAAAGATATTATCGATGAAATTGAAAAGTTATATTCATTAGGGTGTAGATACTTTAGATTAGGAAAACAAAGTTGTTTTTATTCTTACCCTGATGCTATACTGTTATTAAAAGAGATTAGATCTAAGTATAAAGATATTGGGGTATTACATATAGATAATGTTAATCCCATAAATGTTGTTTCTGATAAAGGTAAAAAGATAACTGAAGCAGTAGTTAAATATTGTACATCTGGAAATGTTGCTGCTTTTGGTGTTGAAAGTTTAGATCCAGAGGTTGTTAAAGAGAATAATTTGAATTGTAAGCCTAAAATTGCATATGAAGCTGTTAAGATTATTAATAAGTATGGTTCTTCTTTAGGTGATAATGGTATGCCTAAGTTTTTACCTGGTGTAAATATACTATTTGGTTTAAAAGGAGAATCGAAAAAAACACATGAATATAATATGGATTTTTTTAAGAAGATACTTGATAATAATTTATTATTAAGAAGGATAAATATTAGACAAGTAACGATCTTTGAAGGAACTGATCTATTTAATACAGCGGGAAACAAGTTTGTTAAAAAGAATAAGAAATATTACTGGAAATGGAGAAACTCAATTAGGCAAGAAATTGATTTAGAGATGTTGAAAAGATTGGTTCCTATTGGTTCTTTATTGTATAAAGTTAGGGCAGAGATATATGATGGGAATACTACTTTTTTAAGACAAGTTGGAACTTACCCATTGGCTGTTGGAGTTAAAGAAAGATTAGAACTAGGTAAATTCTATAATGTTCGGGTTGTCGGACATATGTTAAGAAGTATTGTTGCTGAAGTAGTATAGAAATATTTATATATGATTATGACGAAAAAAGGATAAAATCATATTTAGAAATCTAAAAACGGGTGAGATATAATGAAAAAAGTAATTCTATTAGTTTTAGTTGTTATAAAAGTTTAGGCAGAATACCCACGAATTTATTCGTGGGATGAATGCCGTCCCCTTTCTCGTATTTCTTAAAGGGGCAACAGATAGTTTTAAATATTTTCGGTGTAATATGAGATATATATGAGAATTATAACAATAGTTACAGTTTTGATGATTCTATTACCTGTTACAGTAGCCCAATCTATTTGTACAGATATGGCTTGCTTAGATATGGGCCTTGCAATATGGCAAGATATGGATTGTTTTGAGAAAATCTGCAACCAAGGATTAAGTGTAAATGAAGCAGAATCTTGCTATAATACTTTATGCCAAGACCATTATGATGCTTTAACACCAGATTGTCAAATAGAACTTTGTAGTCAAGATGATGTTGATGTTTTTATCCCAGAAGACGCACCACTAGAAAATGATCTTGTTTATGAAGGAGATAACTTTGTACCAACTCAACAACAGAACAATCAAGATAATATTCCAGTACAGCAACAAACACCTACAGATGATATACACTTGAACGAATTGCAAACAAGTCTTAATTCATGTAATAATCAAGTAAATTCTCTTAATACAAAGATAAATAACCTTGAATCACAATATAGAACTTGTGAAAACTCATTGAAGGATGTTAAATCTAGAGAACAAGAGCTTCTCAGCCCTACAGAAAAGAGTTTTCCTCTCATGTATGTTATATTAGGAGTCATAATCTTAGGATTATTGATATTTAATGTTGTAAATGTGGCAAAAATAAGCAAACTAAATAAACCTAAGCTAACACAACAACAAATAAACCAAATAAAGAATTATTTTTATACATACATGAGACAAGGTTATTCTGCTGAAAGTATTAAAGAAGGTCTATTAAATCAGGGATGGACAGAAGAACAAATAAATCAAGCTAATAAAAATAGTTGAGTTCTTTAAATAAATAATAAAAAGAAAAAAATTTATGATGTTTGGTTTATGCATGCCCCATCTGTACAATTGTCACAACTTAAAACTTGTGACCACAATTCATCATCGCTACAATAGTTTTCACGAACACCTATCCCCTGACAACCATCTGTCCATGTTGAGTTTGTCAATGTTCCGTTTCTATAAACCGTATTAAATGTTCCATAACCAAATTCATAAATATTTTTACCACCATCTGAATCTAAACAATTAAAAGTTTGGAATTCCTGGTCTTCATCAAAACAAAACCTCCTTTTATCATCAAATATTTCATTTAATTCTTTACAAGAATCATACTCGCTAGATTCCACATATTCAGAATAATTATATGAAAAAGGAGATGTTTTTAAATGATAATTACAATAACAGGTATCTGATCCACCATCTGAATCAGTACATGACTGAATTTCAGGATTCTGTTTGCATTCGCCATCTTCACAACCATGTTCACACTCATGTAATTGTTGTAGTATGGGAGCTTCGCCAGTTTCATCACAATAATATTCACGCATCATTGAATCAGAATTATTTACTTCATACATGATACCTCCTGTAGACATAACACAAGAATCTGTTTGTGTGGCTAAACCTCCCCCTTCCATTTTACTACGAAGTGCAGAAACAGTGCCCTTAATATCATAATTAATGCCCCCATCCGATTCTTCACAAGTCTGTTCATATCTATTGATAAAACCATCTGGATATAAAATAACTGGCTCTTCTACTATTACTGTGTCTCCATTAGGCAGTATAACTTTAGTAGTTGGGGTAACATTTGTCGCATATGTTAAAGTACCAGCACTAGCCATATAAAGACCATACTTATTAGATGGTTTTAGTTCACTAATCAATTTTGTGCTATAATAGCTATGGCTATTATATTGAGCATATCTTTGATTAGGATTGAAATAATATTTTCTTTCATTATAACTATAGATATAATAGTAGCTGTTTGAAACTGAGTCTAATACATCACGAACAGGAACATTTTCTGTTAACTCGTCTGTCCAGATAAATATATTCCAACTCGAATCAAGACTGACTCCATTATTTAGTTGGTCTAATGTTAATGGGGCACTTGTATAGTATGCCTGCCCAACAGTTGAAGACTCCTTTGGTGGCGCTAGTCCTTCTGGATCTGTTTCACAACCAGAAAGAATCATCAAAACTAAAATGCTCATGATAATTAAAATCAATTTCTTCATATTATCACCTTTTTAATTTAATAATAGTAAAACTGGAATATCTCATATTTAAAACTTTCGATTGTTTTTTGTGAAATATAGCTGATATATCTGCTATATATCTCAGAAAAGTAATATATATTTAGGATATGTATGAAACATGTATGGTAAGTAAGTATACAAACATATCCTTTCCAGATGCACTCGTCAAAGAAATAGATAAAGTAGTAGAGAAAGGTGTTTTGGGTTACCAAAGTAGGGCTGATCTTGCTAAGGAAGCAGTAAGGATTTTTCTTAGAGATTTAGCCAACTATGAAGAACCAAAAAAAATTAAGCTAAGGAAAAGATAATTCTTGTATTTTGATAGTGTTAACTATTGGAGATTTACTTTGTAAAATCTCCAATTTTTAACTGCCCTTTCAAATGTTTTGGACAGTTAAAAATATCGTATTCAAAAACATCTTTTCCTTCTTGTTCAAGAATGTATCTTTTAACTTGTTCTTGAGATACATGTCCTGCAGAACCACAGTAATAACCTCTAGCCCAGAGGTTATCAAATTTCTTGTAAGGAAATTTATAACCAAGATATTTCAATTGTATGAAACATCTTCTTAGCTGGATTGAGGTATTGCCTTTTAGTCTTTTGACTATATCTGCAGGATGGTGTGGTGGTCTTGCTCCAACAAATAAGTGAAGATGGTCTGGCATGATTTCCAATGCCAACATATTCAATCTGATGTCATAGCAGATTCCGTTAATAATGTCCCTTAAAACATCTTTGACCTTTCCTTTTAGGATAGGCTTTCTGTACTTTGGTAT
>CAYUUQ010000081.1:0-6176 GCA_964447875.1 uncultured Methanosarcinales archaeon
CTTTAGGCTCATAATCCTTACCTAAATTCTTTGTATCTATAACTCCTTGAAGAAGCCCAAGACCAAGTGCAAAAAATCCTACATTTGCAGGTGCTAATGCAATTGTATCCATATCCAATGAATCTGGTCCTGCCCTAAAAAAGAACATACAAAGTTCTTGTTTTTTAAGCCATTCGAAACTATCTTTTCTTGTTTTTTCAAAGCTCTCGCCAAATCTTTCAGCATACTTCTTTTTATCTGTTGGCTCTTCATCAGCAATTACCATACATTCAGGATCCCTTCTCCTCATATATGGTTCTATATAATTAGCAGCTATTCCATTTTTTACCTTACAAACCTTTGCTTCTACTACCCTACCTTTACCTTCTACTTCATAATCAACAATATGCCATCCATTTTCATCTGCATCCTTAATTGAAAGATCAACAAGATCCTGAACATTATCTGCAACAGTTAACTTTGGACATGCTGCTATGATTTCTTCTACTTCTTTAGGTAATTTTATATTTTTTATTTTGTCTGGTTTTTTCATTTAAATTCACCGTATCTTATCTTGAAAAGCTATATCTTAACTTATATATAATATTAATCTTTTAAAAAACAAATTAAGCTTTACTTAAAAAGATAATGTTACTAATATAACATTTTGTTAATAAATAACAAAAAAACAGAATTATTTATGATAAAAGAGAGATAATAATACAGTCTTCAATGATCATAACATTTAAATATTCCTCAAATAGTGAGAAAACTATGAAGATATTCTCAAATTTCAAGAAATATTTTAATGAGGATCTAAGTATTGCTGAACTTCTAGAAATAGCCGACCAAGGCATGATTAGGGATCTTGAATTAGCAAAAAAAATTGATCAATTATTATATGTACTAAATAAGATAAAGTCCAGTGATTATGAAAAAGAAGTAGAAGAATTAGTAAAAACATGGATACATAATAAAAAAGAGATCAAAAAGATAAATGAATTCATAATAGCAGTACAAGAAAGAATTAAACATCTAATCCAGATAATGAAAAAGGACATAAAAGAAAACAAAAAAGAAGAAACTGCACTAAAACAGATTATCGAAAGATCAAAAAATAACTACAAGTTAAACAGCCTTGTCTTAATATCTAAAAAACGCCTTCAGTACAGACAATATATTATCTCTTTGATTCCTCCTTTTATTAGAATCCTTGAAAGTCTCAAAAAAAGTCTAGATAAAGATAAATCATATAGTATGACCAATTTCCATAATGAAGTTATAAAACAACATTTAGAAGAACAAAGAGACTATATATTAGAACTAGAAAACTTAGAACATGCTGCAAACGAAGCTGCAAATAGCATAAAAGAGTGTAGTCAATTTATAAGAAAACCAGATTTCTACAAAGCTATAGAATATGAGATAAAAAAATATAAATCTCCTCCAGGAATATCAACCGAAGAATTTAGTGAAAAAGAAATAAAATTAGCACAAAAAAAAGAAAATGTGCTTCTTATGGATCTCGAAACAAATAGATATTGTAACTTAAAATGTAAATATTGTTTTGTAGGAAAAATGGCTAAAAAAATTGTTCCTTTTGAAAGTTTAAAAAATATCATAAATCAAGGTAGTAAATGTGGACTAAGAAATCTAAATATAATAGGTGGAGGAGAGCCATCTATTTATCAAGATGATAATAAAAACATATTAGATGTAATAAAATATGCAAGAAAGCTTAATTTAAATGTTGAAATGTTTACAAATGGCCTAGTTTTTGGTGATAATAAATTTTCCAAAAATATTTTTGGTATAGACAGTAAAAGCCTTGCAAAAGAATTCTTAAAAAATAAAGTTACGTTATGTTTAAAAATTAATGCGTTAGATCCAAAAATACATGATAATATGGTTGGAGTAAAAGGATCATATAATAAAGCCATAATGGCGTTAACTAACTTAATAGACGCAGGATATACTAAAGGAAAAGCCCAATTAGTTATAGAAACAGTAATGGGAAAAGAAAATGTTAATGAAATACCAAAGATGTGGCGCTTTGTAAGAAATAATAACCTTATACCCTCATTTGAACTTTTAAGACCCTCTGGAATGGCAAAAGGTCCGCAACAAAACCTCAATCCAGACGAAATAAAAGAGTTATTTGATCTGATATTAGATATAGATAGGAAAGAATATGGTTATGACTGGTTACCTGTTCCACCTTACTTATCTTATTCATGTGATTTAAATCGTTATATATGTTATATTACTGTTGATGGGGATGTATATAATTGTGAAAGCTTCGGCTTTAAGTTTGGCAATATATTCCAAACCCCACTTAAAACAATATTAAAAAATCCAAATGTAAAGTTAGTAAGAGAATTAGCAAATAATATAGAAGGTAATTGTAAAAAATGTAGATACATGGGAAACAAATGTTATGGTGGTTGCATAGGTCATGCTGTTGAAATACTTAAAAATCCATTAGCAGGAGACCCTATTTGTTGGCAAAATAAAACTTGTTCTAACTAACACTCAAACCAACATTAAAGCTCAACCCAACAGTAACATCAAAAAATACCTTAGCATATAAGTAATACAAGAAACTAAGTATAACCAAATGCACAATCAACCTGATCAACTTGTTATTATTCAGCCTAACAACCCAAATAATAGCACCCTTAGCAACTCTTTCTATAAACTGTAAAGCAACATAAAACAAAATTCCAACTGAAAACATAAGAAGTAATATATTAAGATATATGCCATTATCAATCGACATTATTAGACCCTCAAAATACTCATCAATAACACCAACAAAAAGAATTGTTTCGAAAATAAACAAAAAGCGATTATATTTATTGATATTTAGATTTTCCTTATCCATTATCTTTGAAGATATTTTCTTGAATTTATTTACCATTTTGATAAAAAATACATATATGTTAATAAATATTACTTCTCAACCCTAACCTTATCTCCGGATTTAACATTCTTTAACAAACTCAAATCTCCCTTAACCTTACCAAAAACATTAACAGCCGAAGCAGGTCTTATTTCTCCATCTTTAGAACCTGGTGTTGGTCCAAAAAATATGCAAAAACAATCACCACTAGGCCAAAATCCTAAGTCTCCTTTAGAAACAACTTCTTGGGAAGAAGAATCTAACTCAACATGAACTGGAATCTTAAAATAAATCTCTTCTCCCCAGGTATCAACTTCTGCATTAATAGGTAAAGCCTTAACTATAGCTTTAGAAGTAAGATTATCATATAACTCTACTTCAACTTCAAAATCTTTAAATTTTATTTTCATACTTCTTTACATGCATTATAAATATTCTCAAATAATTCAGGAATATCTTCTGTCTTAACAGCTGAAAAAGCAACACGTAATATTCCACCTATTGCAATAACTCCTGTTGAATACTTCTCAAGTAATACTTGCCTTACTTTCTCTGCATTCTTAACCAGTTGAATACACATAAAATAACCTGAATTATAAGGTAAAGCGATAAACTCATCCCTATATTCTTTGTGCTCCTTAATAGTCTTACCTACTAACTTAAACCTCTTACGAAGAATCTTATATTTTTTCTCTTTCTCTTTAGTATATTTAGGATTACTAAATGCATTATACACTAATGATTGACTCAAATTAGATGTATTTGAGATATTCCCCCTTACAGCACCTGCTGTCTTAGAAACAAGTGCACCATATAATTCATCTGTGCCGCCTTTAATTGCATATGATATAAATCCAACTCTAAAACCCCAAGCATAATCCTCTTTTGTTGCACCATCCACTTTAACAGCCAATATATTTTCATGTAAATCAGCTAACTGTGTAAAAATAGATTCTGTATAAACACCTGACTTATACACCAAGCCAAAATAAGCATCATCTACTATAACTAAGATCTTTTTACCTGTTTTTGCCGCTTCTTTTATTGCAGAAACAATCTCAGGAACTTCTTTCTCTGTAAGTGTGTATCCTGTTGGATTATTTGGAAAATTCAATATCACTATTTTCTTATCTCCTTCTTCATTAAGTTTATCCTTCAAACCTTCAATATTAAATCCTTTCCCTTTAAATGTATCAAAATTATCTATAACAGCACCATAACCATTTTGCATAATAAGCCGATAATTGCCCCAATAAAGATTAGGAGAGATAACTTTATCTCCTGGATTCATAAACAAGTAACCTAACATACTTATTCCATGTGTTAAAGCATTTGTTACAACAGGTAAACTAATCTCCTTACCCTTCAAACTGGGGTTTTTCTCAAATATCATTTCTTTCCATTTTTTACGAAGGTCTAATCTGCCATAACTTGGAGCATATGGAAATATATCTTTAGGGTCTAACTTAACCATCTTAGCTAGAGGCTTTAATCTCATAGGTGTTCCATCCTCTTCTAATGCAGCACCAACAGTAGCGTTAATTTTTTTACCTTTTGCATCTGCTGTCTGAGCCAAGATACCTCCTTTGGGAAAGAATATTGATTTGCCCTTCTCAGACAATAGATCATAAACTACTTCGCTCTTAGATTTTATAATTTCATTTAATTCTTCAGCTTGTGGATTCATTTTTTTCTAACCTCTTTTAATAATAATCTAATCTCTTTGAAAATATCATCTATTTTTAACCTTTTTGTAGTATCTATAACAAAAACTCGCTGTTTAGCCTCCTTCGCTTCCTCAAAACAAACATTGAATATCTCACATTCCAAATTATCTTTTATCTTTTTAGCAGAATAACCCCTTTTCTTAAGCCGTTCTTTCAAAACTTTAAGATCGCATTTAGTAACAACACACAAATCAATATGCCTCTTAGGTAAAAAATGACTCATATGAGAATCAATAATTATTTTCTTATCTAATTTAATAATTTCAATCAAAAACTTATTTAGTTTAACAATATCAACAACAACACAATCATTCTTCTTATCAACAGAATCATATAATTTATTATCCTTAATAAGTTTAGTAACATCTACATAAGAATATATTAACTTCTTAGCTAATTTCTTAGCTGTTGTTGTTTTACCGCTTCCAACTGAACCAGTTACAATTATTACCATATAAATAAAATAAAATAAAGTTTTATTTAAATCTATTTATTGTTTCTCAACTAAACAATTATTGAATTCTGTTGTTTGTTCCCAACCGCACTTTCCAGCTACACAACTACAGCTTGTAAGTTTATAGCATGAATAATGCTCTTTGTATTCACATGTTGTTGATATGCCTTCAGAATATTTTGATCTGCATATTGTACTAGAACAGCCATCAGTTACACAGTCCGAATCAGATGAACATTCATCTTCTTCTTCTAAAACACATTCTTCTTCCCATGGCCTTATACATTTCTGCTTTGATTCACACCAACTATAACCAGCAGCACCTAAACAACCATGTTCATCTCTTTCTCCACCAATAGGTTTTGGTTCTAACAAACTACAAACTGGTACACATTGCATAGTACAAATAGTCGCTTCAGGATCATTTCTACAAGCAGAGCCACATTCAATAAAGGATCCATCAAGTTCATCACAACTTGTTTTATTGATGTATTCACACTCATTATAATCACTAACCCAATTTCCACCAAGATCAATACATATTGACTCAATATCTTGTTTTTCCTCAACACATTCTCCTTCATAAAGAATTGTTGCACCATAACTCTCAGCTACACATTTATTTCCAAACGTTTCTTTAATTGGATTACAAGGTTCAGTTATACATTGTACTTCAACTTCACCACACACAGGCATATATTCTCTAGTACAAGGTTTTAATATCTCTACTTCCTCAGTAAACGTCTCATCTCCAGATTTACATTGCCTAGGATAACTTTCCATAACAGGGTTTCCTGCTTCAACACAACTTTCAAAATCAGTAACAACACCATCATTTTCTCCTGTCTCAATTGGTATATCCTCACAACCAACTAACATAATTACCATTAAAACTAAAAACAAATATTTCATCTTTATTCACCTCTCTTATATTTCAATAATTCTAATATTACAACTAAACCCAAAACAAAAATACATCCAAATAAGAACCATAAAGCCGGATTAACGTTAGTTACATACTGTATAATCTGTGGTGCTTGTTCAACAGCTACTTCTTTAACAGATTCACTAGCTACAGGGGCAGCATCTGATAATGTTCTAACTGCTGCTTCTG
>CAYUUQ010000082.1:0-6162 GCA_964447875.1 uncultured Methanosarcinales archaeon
CCTAATAAAGTAGAAGCTGTATATGTTCCAAATCGACTTAGTATTACCATCTTATTTTATTAAGAATTGAATAGAATATTTAAAATTTATTATTTTTTAAGTACAAATAACATCTAATTTATCTTTTTCAACTGCTTTTTTTATCTCCATAGCTATTCTTTCACCATAACTAATTGAATCACCATAAAGATAACCAGTATGTGGAGTAAACATTGTTCCGGGTGAACCAGGAATCCTAAACGAAACATCAAATATAACAATATCTTCTTTTCCTTCAAATGAAGCAACGCTTCCTTGTAATGCAAATGGTCCAATTATTCCTGGTGGATGCATCTTTTTACAAGTTGTTACAAAACTCTCACCCATCTTAAAGATCTTCTCAATTATACTTTCTTTTGTAGTACAAGAAATATGTCCTGTCTCTATTAGTTTAGGCTGTTGATATCTTAAAACTTCTAACTGAATATCAGCAGGCAGCCTTAAAAATCCATCTAAGTTTGTCTGTCTTCTTGTATCAGTTCCCATAAGTTCTAGTTCATCAGTTAAATTAGAATAGAAATAATTAAAGTTAACCTGTGCACCTATGATATACTCTTCTATTATTGCTTTTGATAATGATTCTTGATCTATCTGTCCTGCTTCAAGCATGTTAGTAGTTTTCTTCTTATATTCTTCATAAGAATTACAAAAGAAAAATGCCCTTTCATAACCTCTAATTGCCTCATTAACTTTAACAATAACCAATCTATCTATTTTTTTAGGATTATCATATATCTTAGGTAACCTTATGCCTGCTTTTTCTAAGAAATGATATTGATTCAACGGCTGGTCTCTCTCTTCAAGTCTTACCATGTCTCTTGTTCCAAATATTGGAACCTCAAACTTATCCTCAACATCGCGATAATCGTCAAAATATACCCAAAAATACCTGTTATGAATAAAAATTGCATTCAACTTTCTTAATTTATCCTGAACTTCTTTTTTAACAACATCTTTAAAATTATCTACCATAATTATCTCATCAACACATCCTTTTTCATCTCTTGACTTATAATACTTAGAATATGTCTTGTCTCTGCCTTTCTGACAGACTACAACAGTCTTAAACCCTAATTTCTTAGCACCCCTACATACATCTAAAGCACTATGTCCGCCTAAAGCAGCAATATGAATATTTTTCTTATCATATTTATCCAATATTTCTTTTATTTTCTTAGAAGATATCATTGTGACAATACTTTCTTGAGTTTATTCTGTTCAATAGCTAACTTAATCTCTCTAGCTATCCTCCTTCCAGTTGACATTGGTTCATTGTATCTTAACCATGAATAAGGACTTCCATTAACATACGGATTTGTTCCTGCAACAATCCTTGCAGATATCTCAAACGTAACAATCTTACCTTCTGGAGTTATTATATTCTCTAAACAAAATGGTCCAAATAATCCAGGTGGCGCCACTTTAGAACTCTCCTTAACAACATCTTCACCATTTTTTAAGACTAAAGGTAAATATGATTCTCGAATAACAATTGGAATATTTCCAACAATAACATAACTTGGATCAACTTGTTCTCTTGGAAGAGCCATCTGATCTCTAGCTGATATCCTACCTAAACTATCAACATTACTCTCATACCTTTTATCAAAACCCATTATTTCAGTTTCTCCAGTTAATGGACTATGAAAATAATGAGAATACATAGGAACTCCAAGCATATATTCCTGAATAACAAATTTCTTAGTTGATGGATGTAATTTTAATTTTCTTTTAAAATCCCTGTAATGTTTAGCTAAGAAATAACCCTTACCGCCATCAGCACCATGAAACTTAACTATAACTGGTCTGTCTATCTGTTTAGGATCATCAAATTTCTTAGGCATCAAAACTCCTGCTTTAGTAAGCCATTTCCTCTCCATGCTTCTATCAGATTCCCATTGTAAAATCTTTTTATTACCAAAATAAGGAATATTTAATTTCTCTATTCTTTCCAGTCCCATATAAGCTATAAAACTAGCATGTGGAATCATTATACAATTATCTTTTATCAAGTCGTCTTGTACAGTCTCAAAGTCGTCATAAGAATCAATAAGTTTTATCTCATCTGCTACACCAAATTGCTTATATGGTTTTTCCTTACCTTTTACACATACAGCTGTTGTCTTAAATCCTTCGTCTTTCGCTCCCTTCAATATCTGTAACGCAGAATGAGATCCTATTGTTGTTATTCTAAACTCTTTGTCCATAGAAAAGGATAAGACTTTATATTTAAAAAGGTTTTGGTTTTTGAGTGCAACAAAAAAGAAAATATTACGAATATCAATGGGTATGGATTTTGGTTTTTAAGCCTCACAAAGGAACAGAAAACCTAAAAAAACGCTAACAAGAATTATTCTTAAACATATTAAAAACTATTTTACATACAAAAGTGAATCAAGTTCTGATTCTAATTCTTCAATCCTAATTTTGTATGGAGAATATTCTTTAACACTCATTTTACTAGCTGATTTTAAAGCCTTATTTTTAAGCATCATAAATTCTGCCTTTACACCTCTTTGTTCTCTTGGTGAAAACCCTAAACCTCTACTAGTAATCTTTAACTTAACTAATTTTACTAGCTGTTCCATCTCAAAAATAGCTAAACTTACACCAATATCTTTACCTAATGATTCCCATTCTCCCCTTAAAGAAACAACAGTATCTTGATATTTCTTACGCAAATTAAGATCATTTACTTTCCCTAACATTCTCCTGATATATTCAAAATTTGTCTCAAGATTATCTAAGACTTCCCGACATTTAGTCATCCAAATATCATAATCTCCACCAGATAAACCGCCTGGTGAACCTAAAGCAGCGCCAGCCAATTTTTTAGAACTCATAGCCCTTTGAAAATAATTACGAACTGCTTGCATCTCAAGCTCTATATCATGAAATCTTCTCTCAATAAAGAGATATGTGCTGGTATCTACAACAATTTCCTGACCTTGAGGGACTTGTACTCTAGTAAACTCCCTACTTGGAGTAACCTTACTTTCATTTGCCCTAACACTACCAGCAGCACAAGCACAAACAATTAAAGAAGCTACAAACATAGTTTTATTTGTTAATATACTCAACCTATTTGAGGTAGTCATAATAGATTATTTGTTTATATCATTTAAATATTTTTGGTTTTAAGAAAATAAAAAAGAAAGGCAAAATGCCTTTCTTGTAAATCCCCTCTCCCGGAGTTGAACCGGGGATCTTTGCCGGAACTTTTTAAGTTCTATCGGTCTCAGCTGTCTTACTTTCATCCTAATGTTAGTACACAGTCAGTAAGCGAACTTATCTACAGCCGATCGCTCTAGCCATTGCTCCCCATTTTTAATGAGTCTAAGCTAAGAGGGGATAGAAGATGGAAATCAACTTCTCATATTTAAATCTTATTGATACTTGCCCTTTTTCGTCGATAACAAAAACCATAAGCATAAACTTCCCTAATTTTATCCCAATCTTCTTTTTTATTAATCCTTATGGAAAATGTATTCCTGTCATGCTCTTTTATTATGCTTCCAGTATGTATTCTCAGTTCAGATAAAAACTTTTTCATATCGTTTAGAAAATCAGTTGATCCAGATATAATTTTAACACCATATTTAGTTATTGAGCCATCACCATCAATAACTCCTCTCAAAAATGCTTTCCTAGACATTTCATCAGCCTTAACTATTGTTTTAGGCAAACGTATAATTAAAGATTTTTTTCCTCCAGGAATATCATACCCATTCATCAAACTCTCAGCAAGAGTTTTGGAATTAATCCTAACTTCAAAATTAGGCCTTGTGCTATACTTAAATTCTCTTTTGCTAATACATGCTTTATACTTAAATATTTTATAAATTAATCTTACCAACATATCTTTCTCTTCGGGATAACTAGTATAAATAGCAACCTTATAATTTTCTCTTTTTTTATCATAAGCGATATGGCCATCAGTGATTAGTAATCCAAGAAAATATGCAAGATTATCATCAAAAGTATAGCTACTAACATTTTGAAATAATCTTACATCATAACCTGCTGCTTTCATTAAGTTATTCCAAGAACCAAACAATTCCCTAGAATAATTATATAGGGTACCATTATCACGTTTAACTGGTCTTCTACCAAGAGATTGTTCTAGATTATGAATTCTTTTAATAAGTTCTCTTTTTGAAATTTTTTTGTTTTTCATATTTTTACTAGATTTGGAAAAATAAAAAATTGGAAAAACGTGCTAAGAGGGGCTTTAAACTAGAAAACTAGATCTTATTTATAAATATAACTATTACAAATAAGAACTTCAAACATAGTTTGAGGTAACAACAATGACGAGGCTGAGCAGGGGGATGTCCCTTACGGGGTGGCGAAGAGGCATAGTCGTCCGAAGTCATTATTGTTGTTGCCGAAAAAAATATATCCTAATTAAGAACTAATACTCAAACTATTTGATTTAGTACGCTTCTCTTTATTATTTTCCAAAAAGTGCGCTTTAGCTACAGGCAAACTAAAATCTCCTAATATTGAAAGTGATGACATTAACCTATAATTAATTATCCTCTCTTCGCCTGGAGCTAATTCATCTATTACCCATTTGATCATAGATCCCTTATGTGCATGTTTCATTATCTTAACTGGTTGTAATGTACCGATAGTTAACTCCTTACCTATGTCTGCAATCTTAGGAACCTTATCTGAAATATGTATATTCTCAAGTTTCTTTAATCCCCTGTTTCTAACAGTTATAATAATCTTAAACTCACTTAGTCCGCCTTCCTTCTTCTTTACATTAGAAACTTCCTTTTCTAATATCAATGGACTTTTTGTGATCTTATAAGCAACTATTCCAATTATAATAAGTATAATCAAAACCAAAATAACACTATAATTTTCACTTAATGTAAACTTTGTTTCTTCTCCAGGAGCTAAACTTACATGCCATTCTATTTTCAGATCTTTATCCTCACCAACAATTTCTCCTTTTGGCCTGGTTATAGTAAACATCTTACTAAATGGTGTTGTCTCAACATTAACTTTACCTTCGAATTTAGAATTACCAATATTAGTAAATGTAATATCCTTCAAAACTTTCAAAAACCCCTTATTCTCAACTACATTCCTAGATATTGAAGAATATGACAATATAGAAAAACTAGATATCAACGGTCCCTCTATAACTTCACCATCTGATAAAACAGTCATAGTTAATTTATCTTTCTGCGGGTCTATGTTAGGATCTAAGGATACCTCTAACTGAGTTGTATTCTTTTCTCTTGGACCTAATTGAGTTTTTATCTCCTCATAAAATGTATCGCTTTCTAACTTTATAGTTAAAGATTCAAAATTCAAAGGATTCTGGTTATTCAATGATACGCTAAACAAAATTGGTTTTCTTGGGTCTATCTCTTTAGTATCTTCTCCATCCTGAAACATCTTTACACTTGTAATCAAAGTAGGAACATATCCGCTAAGTAAAGATTCACTAGAAACAATACTTACCCTTAAAGGAACTATTTTCTTATCGCCAGTTGAACTTTTCACCTGAACATTAACATCTATTGCTCCAGCTCCTTTAGTTATAATATTCAAAGGATCTGCATAAAGTGTTATTGAATCATTACCATAAGCAGGAATTTCTAAAGTTATCGGATTTATAAGTGGTCTTGTACTAACATCCCATTGTGGATAATCTAATGTTCTTATAGAAAACTTTTGTGGATAATCTGCTTGATTATATATTGTAAGATTAAATTCTGCTATGCCTTCAATATCGATTGTATCTTGTATTTTACTAACTTCAGCATCAAAACTTAAGGCTGATGCTAAAAAAGAACATAATACAAGCAACAAAACAACTAAAACACATTTTCTTAACATGATAATCCTCCCACTTATACTCTATTTCAAGGCATGCTTATATATAAATCTTACTATTCGAGAATAACAAAAGAATAAATTACATTATTTTTATTAAAATTTATATAGCTAAGACTGTTTTCTTAAACATTACTCGGGGCTGTAGTGTTTTGGAAACAAGTGTCCAACACACTAGCATCCTCTCGTTTTACTCGGGGCTGTAGTGTAACTTGGTATCACCCACGGCTGGGGGTCGTGGAACCGGAGTTCAAAATTAGTTGTGGG
>CAYUUQ010000083.1:0-6052 GCA_964447875.1 uncultured Methanosarcinales archaeon
GAGAAACATTTCAGCTGGATGAGCCTTTTTTTGTTATGGCTACCCAAAATCCTTTAGAGTCAGGAGGTACATATCCTTTACCAGAGGCACAGCTAGATAGATTTTTATTGAAATTACTCATAGAATATCCTAACCCAGAAGATGAAGAAAAAATACTTGATAGAAATATAACTTTAAAGAATATCCATGAATTCGATATAAAACCAGTTATAACTCCTGAACAAATAATTGAGATGCAGGATTTTGTAAAGAAGATATACTTAAAGAAGAATATAAATAAGTACATAGTCGATATAGTCAATGCTACAAGAAGGCCTGAGAATTATGGTTTGCAGTTAGGTAAGTATATAGAACTTGGAGCATCACCTAGAGCATCTATTGGATTATTTATCGCATCTAAGATAGAGGCTTTATTGAATGGTTTTTGTTTTGTAACTCCTGATCACATCAAAAAAGTAGCGCATAATGTGTTAAGACATAGACTAATTGTAAATTATGAAGGCCAGGCAGAGGGTATGACTCCGGACAAAATCATAGATGAGATTCTTTCTAAGGTTAAGGTTGAATGAAGAAGCTAAAAATAGATATAAATAAGATAATAAAGAAGCTAGAGATAGCTACTAAAGAATCTGTAAGTTCTGATGTTATGGGAAGCTATAAGAGCTTTTTTCGAGGGAGGGGTTATGAGTTTGATTCTTATAGGTCTTATTCGCCTAGTGAAGATGCTCATAAGATAGACTGGAAAGCATCATTGAGGGCAGGGGAAACTTTGGTAAAGGAATATGTTGAGGAAAGGAATATAGAGATATTTTTCCTTATAGATACAAGTGCTAGTATGGTATACGGAACTACAAAAAAACTAAAGAGTGAGTATGCTGCAGAGGTTGTTGCAAGTCTTGCTTATGTTACATTACATTCAGAAGATGCTGTAGGTTTTGCTTTATTTAATAAGAAGGTTATGAGTAAGAGTAAGATTTCTAAAGGTGTTCATCAATTTTATAATCTTTCGAAAAGTTTACTGAATCCTTATTATTATGGAGGTGAGTGTGATATTGTCTCTGCTTTAAAATTCTTGATTGGTTATCTTAAGAGAGGTACTGTTGTTATACTTGTTTCTGATTTTATAGGTCTTAAAAGGGGATGGGACAGATATCTTTCGATGGCATCATCTAAACTTGATATTATTGCTATCATGGTTAGGGATCCTACAGATTCTGTTTTACCTTCTGAAAGCCATCATGTTCTTTTTTCTGACCCTTATTCTTCAAAACAAGGAATTGTTGTTCCAGATAGGATAAAACATCTCTATGATAGATATAATGAGCGCCAGGAAAATATGATCAAAGAAACTTTTATATGTTTAAATTAGATACTGGCGAGCCTTTTACATCAAAGCTGATAAAATTTTTGAATCAAAGGAGAAAAAGATTATCATGAGATTTGTAATAAATGATTTAGGATATTTATGGTTTTTATTATCTATACCTTTAATAATAATTATACATCTTTTTACACTTAAGAAAGCAAGAGGACTAGCTTTGAAGTTCTCAAATTTTGAGGCTATTAAGAGAGTTTCAGAAGATTATAGGCTTGAAAGGCCATATGCAGGCTTACTTATGAATAAGAATCTTGTTGTATTGTTTGTAAGGTCTTTAGCATTACTATCTCTTGTTTTTGCTTTATCTGGTGTTATGGTTTATTATACTGGTGAAACTACTGAATTTGATTTTGTTTTAGCAATAGATGCTTCTACATCTATGTTAGCTAATGATCTTTTACCTACAAGATTAGAGGCAGCAAAGGGATCTGCATCTTCTTTTATAGAGAAACTCCCAGAGGAATCAAGAGTAGGACTTGTATCTTTTGCAGGTACTTCTTTTGTAGAGAATAAGCTAACCGAAGATAATGTGGAAGTGATGCAAAATCTTAATGAACTTAAGGTTAAGGATGTTGGTGGAACTGATCTTGGTGGGGCACTAGTTACTTCAGCAAATTTGATGATAGCTGAAGAAAGACCAAGAGTGATTATACTTCTTACAGATGGGAGGAGTAATGTAGGTATAACAATTGATGAAGCTATAGAATATGTAAATGAGACTGGTATTACTGTATATACTATTGGCGTTGCTACAGAGTCAGGTGGTGTTTTTGCTTCAGAACTTGTTTCAACATTAGATGAGAGGACATTAAAGGATATTGCAAAATCTACAAATGGGCAATATTTTTTAGTAAATAACAAAGCAGAACTAGACACAGCTTATTCTGATATAGCGAATATGCGACAAAGCGAGGTTTCTGATGATCTCACTACACTCCTTGTAATAATATCCTTATCTTTAATATTTTTAGAGTGGTTATTGATAAATACTAAGTATCTTGTCTTGGGTTAATTGCTACTAAAATACTCAAAATTATTGTCTTTAATATTCTTTTTTAGAAATCTTAATTGAACATTTCCATATGATCTATTCAATTCTTTTATGAAAAGTTCTATTACTTCTTTATGCCATCCCTCATTTATTAATTCTTTAATGAGTTGATCTAGAGTATGTCCTGTTTTTGTATTTAGTGTATAATTGTTTATAACATGCATCTTTAGGATATTTGCCTGTTCTATGATATGTTTTTTTCTTTTGGTGGTTAGTATTTTTTTATATATCTCTTTTGTAGAGAATATTATGAATATAGTAACTATAAATCCAATAAATACCCATAGAATTGTTCTTGGTTTGATTATCAGACAATCATTTGAACAGTTGATTAGATCTTCCTGAGAAGAACAATAACCGTCACCACAGTATCCACAATAAAGATCATAATTTGATTTTTGTTCTTTCTTTTTTCCGATTATCATATATATGTCATCATCTCCACAGTTTTCTATGTTAAGTTCATAATATTCGTTGTTTCCAAGTCCATATTCTTTATTTTCTGAAATAAGACTTGTTATGACTTTTATTGGTCTTTTTTCATCTATTGTTTCTGCATGAGACAAGTTAAATTCCCAATAGTTTTCACATATTTTGTTTAGGTATTCATTTCCTATATGTTGTGCACTTTTTACAGATACCACACCATCGTTTTTTTCTCCATTATATATGTCTCCACTTAATTTTGAGAGTTTTTCTACCATAGGATATGTTTTTGTTCCTGCAATTACATAATATTCAATATCAGGAACTTGGGGGGTTATTAATCCATCTTTTAGTTCATCTATTATTGCACTATTTAGTTCATTAGCGGCATAAGGGGAGTCTTCATTTACTAAATAGTCAAATAATTCGTAGTAGAACTTTACCATGGGCGTTCCTTCATTAGGTACTGAAACAAGGATAATTTTTTTTACCTTGTTTATGAACTTACTTTTTGTTTGGTCTTTTTGATTTTCTAAATAAGAATTATAGATTGCTTGTTGTGTTATTAAACCACCCATACTATGGGCAACAAAATATATATTGTCATAGTTTTCAGATTCTAATTTTAAGTATTCTCTTAATTCTTCAGAGGTATTTAATATCGGGGTGTAGGATGAATGACCTAATGTATAGATATGATATGGTTTATTTGTCAGCTTAAAATCATCTATTAGTTCCTGGAAAGTTTCTGGTCTACTTGCTAATCCATGTACCAGAACTATCATATCTTTACTATCTTGTATGGGCTCATATGCTTTTTTGAATTGAGATTTAAAACAGTCATTACATATTATACCCATTAATGCTATAGTTATATCGTTATCATTTGCATATTTTCCTATATCTTCAATGTATGCAGTTGCTGTTTTTTCTTCTTTATTTATTTCAGCTTTGAAATATTTCCATATGACTGATTCTTTTATGTAAAAACCTATACTGTTTTCGTCTATATTTTCTGAGCTTACATATGGTAATGTTATTTTTATGTTTGTTTTTGCGCCTGAGTTAAGATTTAGTATTATTGGTGTTGTAATTATTTTTAAGCTCGGATTAGCAGCTTCTTTTATTGGTTCATCTGGCATACTTATCTTTGCTTTTATGTTCTGATCATAAGTATAAAATTCAATATTTATATCTTCATATGTTATTTTATTGTTTTTTAATGTCAATTCAGTTTTGTTTATTTGAATTGGCATTATTTCTGGCTTTAGGATATCACCTTCTCTTATGTTTTGTGTTATTTTTTCTCCACAATTAAGATTATTTGTATATTGTAACTCTGCAGGATAACAAGAACCTTTTTCACATCTTAATGTTTTTATATCATAGTAATCTGATGGGATGTTAAGTGTTAATGTTGTTTTGCTACTACATTTAAGACTAAATGGGTCTCTGATTATATCATATCCTTCTGGAACCATATTTTTTACAAGATTTGTCTGTTTTTTTGTTATTTTATTTTCTTTATCTGTAGTGTTGATGCATGGAATAGTATCTATGAATGTGTCGCCTATTAATGAAGGTAAATTGGCTGTTTTTGTTATATCATTATAACACATAGGTGAGCAAGCAATACATTTTCCTTCAATACAAAAGTTCTTACATACTGATTTTATTCCATTGTCACATACTTTTTCTGTAGTTTTACAGTCTATTCCACAACATTCTCCTTCGCAGGTAAATGTATCTGGTTTTATCTCTATTTTTACTACATTACTTTTTGTTTCTGATGCAATAAATGTTATATTCTCCTTACCATACCATCCATTTGGGGTTATTAAGCTTACTATACCCTCATTTGAGATAAGGATAGTTATGTTGGTGTTTCCTTCTACAGTATAAGTTATAATATCATTGCTTTTGAAATGATTTTTTAGATCTAGAATTTTTATTTTTGATTCATATACCTCTAATGTTATATCTTCTATTGGCTTTATGAGTGTTGGTTTAGCGTAAGTTAGTGTAGAAAATACTATCAAGAATAAGATTGTTAGATATACACCTCTTTTTAACATTTTATATTAACTTATTTAGTTTACTTAATTTTTTGTTTGCTTTGTATACTTTTATTTTACCTATGTTTATTGTTTCTATTAGGCTTAATTTCTTTAGTTTATTCATTATCCTAAATGTTGATGCTAATGGAACTTTAGTTATGTTCGATATTTTGTTTAGATGGAATAGTTCTTTTTTATTTTTTAGGAAGAGCAATAGTATTTTCTCTATTTTTTTGTCTATTAATCCTTCTAATAAGCTCATAATTGCTTAATTGTTTTTATTATTTATAAATGTTTTTATTGATGGAATATTTATTTTATATTTGATAAATAGTTTTCATTAATGGAAAAATAGTTCTATTTTGTTATATTTTATACGCCAGCAACAACATAGGTTGTCGCTTTGCTCGCTGACACCCCTGATGGGGCAACCCCCGTCAGCCAACCATGTTGCTGGCTTGATTTCCATCAAATTTATATAGGGTTTGTAATTGATATTATGTATGCCAGGAAAAGAAGGAGTTAAAGTAGGTAAAAAGAAAGAAGTTTTACTTAGAACTCAAAGGAAGAAGCAGACAACTAATGAGCAGATAAAAGAACTTGAGGAAAGGATAAGTAAGACCAAATATAATAAGAAAACACAACATGCTATAGGCTTATATAAGGCTAAATTAGCTATGCTTAAAGAGAAAGCAGAGGCTAGAGCATCAACCGGTAAAGCAAAGGGGGATGATCGGTATAGTGTAAGAAAGACAGGGGATGGTTCTGTTGTATTACTCGGGTTTCCTTCTGTAGGTAAATCTACTCTTCTTAATAAATTGACAAACGCTAAGTCAGATATTGGAGCATATTCTTTTACTACTCTATCAGCTGTTCCAGGTATGATGAACTATAAACATGCCAAAATTCAAGTAATTGATGTTCCAGGAATAGTAACAGGCGCAGCTTCTGGTAGAGGAAGAGGAAAAGAGGTTATGGGTATGCTTCGTAATGCAGACCTTATATTGGTTTTAGTTGATGCATTATATCCTCAACATTATAAGGCTATATTAAAGGAGATATATGAGACAGGCATTAGGGTCAATGGTAAGAAACCAGACGTTAGGATAACAAAAAAGGAAAAGGGGGGCATAGGTGTTG
>CAYUUQ010000084.1:0-5950 GCA_964447875.1 uncultured Methanosarcinales archaeon
AAAACATCATCCCAGAACTAGAACTAAAAAGAACATTATCAAAGTACAAATCCGAAGCAACTATCTACAAAGGATTAAGAGGTGTTGAAACAGCTTTCTATTCATGCTTAGACATTATGAAACCAGGTGAAGAAACTTTAGTAATAGGTGCGCCCACAAGATCATCATTACTAAATCGTTTTTTTATCAAATTCCATAAAGAAAGAGCAAGAAGAAAAGTAAAGATGCGTATAATCTACAATGAAAGCACAAAAAACGATCTAAGAGCTAAACCAGAAAATCTTCCATTAAGTAAGATAAAGTTCTCTCCAGAAACAACTCCTTCATCAGTAAATATATACAAAGATAAAATTATTATTTTTCCAGAAACAAAAGAACCATTATTAATAGTAATAGACAGTAAAGAAGTTGCTGAATCATTTAGAGTTCAATTTGAGATGCAATGGAATCAAAAAGTACAAGTTTTTGAAGGCCCGAAAAATGCAACAAAATTCTTCACAGATATCCTCTCAGACCTTAAACCAGGAGAAGAATATTTTGTTCTTAATGGAAATCAAGGAATTGAATCTGTTCCGGAAATAAAGAACTTTTTCCATGAATACCATAAAAAAAGAGAAAAGATAGGAATAAAAACTAAATTTTTATTTAATCAAAACGTAAAAGATGATATACCTAACTTAGCTAAGTCTCCAGCAGAGTATAAATATCTTCCAGCTGATTTCAAGTCTCCACTACAAATAACTTTCTACAAAAATAAACTATATATATCTCTATGGGCAAAAAAAGCAATAGGTTTCTTAATAGAAAGAAAAGACATTGTAGACGCATTTAAAGCTTATTATGAGAATCTATGGAATCAAGATACCGAAGTAACAAAGGGTTTTGACGCACTAAAGTTTGCAGTTAATGATTATGTTGATCACCTAGAAAAAGATGAAAAATATACTGTTTTAGGTGCAACGTTTGGTCCAACTGGATTATCCAAAGAATATGCGAATTTTTTCAGTAAAATACATAAAAGAAGATATGAAGAAGGTATAGGTGGAAGATTATTATTTAATCCTGAAGCAAAACCAACTATAACTAAACATAGAGAATATCATAAATATATAACAAAACCACACAATAAATACAAAATTCTCCCATATAAAACAGAATCACCGGCTGCAATATTTATATCAAAATATAAAACAATGATTATACTACAGAAAAAAGAACCAATTATAATAACAATAAAAGGTAAGGAGGTTTCACTTGCTTTCGAAAAAAACTTTGAAGCTATGTGGAAGTTGGCTTAACCAAAAAACCTTGTTCTAGCAAAACTAGCAACAATGGCCCCAAATGTAAAAGCTGGAATTGTAACTAAAATAAACTCCATAGCAACACCCATAACATAAGCAACAATAGCAAGTTCCACTGATTTCTTCATTCCATCCTCAAAACCTTTAAGGATTATTCTCTTCCACTCTTTTTTGTTAAGTTTCATCTCTATCTTCCTCTTCTTTGGTCAGTTCTTCTTCTACTTCTCATTAGTTTACTTGCTGCTTCAGCTGCTTTAAGCATATTCACTTTAGCAGTAATACCGTATGCAAAGCCGTCCTTATCATCTCTGCCTAGTTTCCAATCACTATACCCAGCATCTGCTCCTACTTCTAATGCACCCAGTTTAACACCAATTCCAGCAGTAATTCTATTTTCTAACAAATCTCCGTCTCCAGTTAACTGAACAAGATCAACTAACCGAGGATTAAGTGTTACTCCACCTATTTTAACTTGGGTTCCAGCTTTTAACAAGGTGTTATATCTAATAATTTCGCCTTCATCAAGATCATACCTTAGTTCTTCTGACAAAGAAACCTTAAACCTACCTAGTTTCTTATCATAAGTAATATGACCTGAAGCAATATCAGTTCTATTTTTTGATTCTTGAGTTCCATATGCTAACATTACTTTAAGATCATCAGTTAGCTTGTATGAAAAACCAACTATATCTTTGGAAAGATAAGTTCCATCTTCATCAGATCTTCTCAGTTGATTAGCAACTAAAGCTGACCTTTGACTTAATGGAACAACCTCAGTTGTAATCTGATTATACTGCCCTGCTTGAGCATGTCCTGCATAAGCAATTGCAACAGCAGTTGCTATTGCGAGTCCAGTTTGTTTTATCATTTTATTGCGCCTCCATTCCAAATCTTGTTTTACATCTATTACATATATTATTCACAATACTAGAACCACATATTCCACATATGCAATTAGCTTTAAAGTCGTGAACTATAACTTCATCATCCCCATGTAAATGTTCAATTTCCATTTTATTCGGCCCCGCTCTGAACTTCATCTACTAATTGTCCAATATCAAAATCGGCACGATCAATTAACTTACAATCAGGAAATGCTATCTCAACTTCTGGTCTATCAATCCCATGCACTATGTAAACTGGTTTCGAATCAATGCCTAACTCAACATCTCTTTCTCTCCATCGATTAATAAGTCTCCTTGCAGAATCATAAGCAAGATGAATTCCCAAATCTAAAAATAATGCATCTATATGCTTATGATACATAAGGCCCATGGTCTCATTCTCTGAATAAGAAAAAAGAGTATGAAAAGCAGATCCAAAAACTACTCTAGTTTGATCTTGAATATTCCCATTATATCCATTACAATAAATTATTCTTGATTTCATTTTTCAACCTCATAAAAACCTATAATCTTGGTATTGTTCTTCTTCTTCAGTTTCAGTACAAAACAAGCCCAATAACCATGCATAAGCACTAATTGTTGTTGCTTTCAAGTCCTGAATAATTTTTTTTATCATATCTACCACCTCAAGTTTTACCTTGTAACTACTATTAAGTAATAGTGAGTATATAAATATTATCTCCCCCTAAAGGGGTTGAACTAGAAAGATTTATATAGTAAAACTACACAATACCTCATATGGACTTAAGATTATTAGAGGAAATTGGTTTAACAAAAGGAGAAATAGCTGTTTACATGGCTTTACTAGATGTAGGTTCATCAACAGTAGGTCCAATAATAGATAAAGCAAATGTTTCATCCTCAAAAGTCTATGATATTTTAGAAAGACTAATGGATAAGGGATTAGTTAGTTTCGTAATTAAATCAGGAACAAAAAATTTTGAAGCTGCTGACCCAGAAAGACTCCTTGATTATATGAAAGAAAAAAAGAGAAGCTTAAATGAACAAGAAGATAAACTAACAAAATTTCTGCCAGAATTAAAATTAAAACAAGCTATGCACGAAACAGAATCCGAAACAACAGTGTTCAAAGGCATAAAAGGTGCAGAAACTGCTTTCCAAGATATATTAAATCAAAAAGAAGAAGTGGTAGTAATGGGTTTTAGTGATGTTCCAGAAAATTTTCAAGATTTTTTAGTAAGATGGCACAATAAAAGAGCAAATAAAAAAATAAAATGTCGGGCGGTATTTGGAACAGAATTAAAAAAATTATTGAATTTATCTAAACTACCACATACAAAAGTAAAAGCACATCCATTAGATAATCCTATAGCTATATTGACTTATGGAGAAAAAACATTATTCTCACTAGCTAACGATAACTTATGGATCCAAGTTAAAAATAAAAGACTAGCTAGAGCAAATAAAGCCAGATTTGAAGAATTGTGGGAACAAGATACTGTAGTTACAAAAGGATTCAAAGCAATGAAACATGCACTATATGATATGATAAATAACGTTGATCCCAAAAAAGGATATACTGCATTAAACGCTTGTTGGGGAGATGCAGAATCTAAAGAAAGATATGTCGATTTCTTCAAAGAATACCATAGAGATAGAAAAAAGAAAAAAGTCAATGCAAAATTATTATTCCAACCGAATGTTCAAGAAATACTTAACAAAAACTTAGAAAACTATAACGAATTTTGTCAATATAAAACAATGCCTTATGAACCAGATTCACCAGTTGAAATATTTACAACAGAAAATAAAGTTATAATCATGATACAAGAATCAAATCCAACAATCATAACTGTAAACAACAAAACTCTTGCAAAAACATTCAAAACAAGTTTTGAATCATTATGGGACCAAGATGCTAAAATAGTAAAAGGCCTAGACGGCATCCAAGATATATTTGAACAGATTCTTGCATCAGGTAGCTGTGACTTTATATCTGCAGAAGGATATTTCATGGACATGCGTCCAAAATACATAGATGAATGGGAAAAACGGGCAATAAAACACGGGTTTAAGATGAGAAATATAGTAAACCCAGAAGCAAAAGGCCATAGAATTACGAAATTCCCATTTGCAAAAACAAAATATACCATTCCAAAAGAATTTGCAAAACTAAGCGTTATATGGATATTTGCAAATAAAGTAGTTATAGCTAATTATACTGAAAAAGAACCTATTGCATTTGTAATAGAAAATGAAAGCTTACAGCAGATGTATAAAACACAATTTGAACTTCTTTGGAAAAAAGATAAACTATAACTAAAAATGACAGCAGAAGAAATAGCAAACAAAGCAAGAAAATCAATAAGTACGTATTGCTATAAAGAATGTAAAGCTTACTGTTGTAGAAAAGGTTATTTAGTTCTGACAAAAAAACAACTTAATCTTATAACAAAAAACAATCCAGGAAAAGATCAAATAAAACCATTAGTGTTTAACACATTTTCATTAAACCTAAGCCAATCATGCCCAAGTTTAAAAGATTTCAAATGTGTTATCAATAAAAATAAAGATCGTCCAGATACATGTAAACAATTTCCAGTATTTATTGAAAAAGATACAGTCAGATTATCCAGTAGATGTCCAGCAATAAAAGAAGGTTTATTCTATCCTTATATCTATGAATGGATTGCATTAGGCTATAATATAATTGAAGGAAAAATCTAACCACTGGACATGCCCCATTCTTAAGAATTTATAATAATTAGAAGCTATATCTCTAAAATCCAATACCACTGGACACTGGACATATGTGCGTAGCACTTATAAATAAAGAATTCTAAAAAAAGAAAATGGTGGCCAAGTTTGCTAAAAGCAAACTTAAATTTGCAAAAGCAAATTCAACCACAAAAGCACTTAGTCAAAAACTAAGTTAGTACCTAACCCATAGAATATATGATATAGATCAACTATATAAACATTTTGTTTGTGCAATGGCGCGGTGGCCAAACTAGGTAAAGGCGCCTAGTTGAAGGCTAGGTTAGTATCTAACCCATACTATGCGGGTTCAAATGCTAACAACGAGAGTGGCTGAAACTCCTGTCCGCGCCGCACAATATGATACAAAACAGCTTTATATTTTTAGAAGGGATTGGAAACACGCTAGAAAAAACTCTCTGGGAACAGAATATAACTAGTTGGAACCAATTCATTTCTATCCCAAAAATAAAAGGAATATCAAAAAAGAGGAAACTATACTATGACAGACAATTAATGCATGCTCAACATAGCTTAAACACCGAAAATACCAGGCATTTTCTAAATCTGCTGCCTCAATCCGAAATGTGGCGATTATACTCATTCTTCAAGGATGAGGCAGTATTTTTAGATATTGAAACAACTGGGGTAAACAGCTACGATGATATAACTGTAGTTGGGTTATACGATGGAATAAACACAAAAACAATGATCAAAGATATCAACCTAGATTTAAATTCATTAAAACATGAATTAGAACACTACAAGCTTATTGTAACATTCAATGGTTCAACATTTGATATCCCATTCATAAAAAAACGCTACCCTGATTTACTTCCAGACATACCAAATTTTGATCTAAGAGTTGCTTGCAATAGAACTGGTTTAACTGGTGGTCTAAAACAAATCGAAAAACAATTAGTGATACAAAGAAATAATATTATAGAAAAATTATGTAATGGAGATCCGCTAACATTATGGCGTATGGCAAAAGCTTCTGGCGATGATTATTATCTAAAACTTTTA
>CAYUUQ010000085.1:0-5907 GCA_964447875.1 uncultured Methanosarcinales archaeon
TCGCCCCTTGTAGCAACAAGTACAATTAGTTTCCTATTATCTTGTTTAGCAAAATAATTCATAAGTCTAGCCATCATCCTAGCTGCAAAGTCCTTAAAGCTTGCAGTAGGACCACAATCTAACCTCATTATACTTAATTTATCATCAACTTTCTCTAAAGGAACATCAAAATTATATGCATCTTTTATCAGTTCCATAAGTGTTTCATCATCAATCTCTTCTTCCAGAAATTTCTTAGCGATAATAAATGCAATTTCATAATATTCTTTATCCTTAAAACTATCAAGTTCTTCATCAGATAGTTTAGGAATCATTTCAGGCATATAAAGCCCATAATCAGGAGCTTGGCCTCTAAGTAAAGCCTCTTTAAAACTTACTGGTTCAGCTTTTCTATTTGTACTTCTGAATTTGATTGTCATAATGTACGAAGAATTAGTTGTCTTTTTAAAATTATTGGTATTATAGTAAACGACAAATATTACGATATCGTTTACTGTTTAATGAACGACACAATTATGAAGGATTAATGTCGCTCATTATTATTATATTGAATCTAAACTGTCAATAATTTGAGAAATATTATCTAAAACCTTATCAGCCTTACTAAAATCATTATCCCTTGTTATCTCTGTAGGTATAGCTATACTTTTTATTCCGCCATTATATGCAGCAACTATTCCCTTTTCTGCATCCTCTACAACTATAACTTCATCAGTACTTAATCCTAATTTCTCTGTTGCTAACAAAAAACTATCTGGAGCAGGTTTTTTATTAACAACATCTTGCCGGGAAACAACAACTTCAAAATATTGTCTTAAATTAGTCGATTCTAAAACAGCTGCAACATCAGCTTTTCTTGAGCTTGATACTAAAGCTAACCTATATTTCTTAGAAAGTTCTTTTATCGCTTTATCTGCATCTTCAATTAATCTTGGATTTTCATATATCATCTTTCTAAAGATAATACCTTTTTCATCTTTTATCTTCTCTGGTTCAACATCATAACCATATTTTGCTGCAAACTCTTCAACACCCTTGCCTTGTTTAGTCCATAAGTCATAATATTCTTCGGAAGTAAGATCAATATTATGATTCAAAAAAGTCTTCTGATAACTCTTAAAATGTATCTCTTCAGAATCAACTATAACTCCATCCATGTCAAAGAGTATTCCTTTTATCATTTAACATAACTCCACTAATATCTTAGCTCCGACTTTAGAAGTCATATCCTTAACATCTTTATCAGGATTTATTTCAACTAAATCAAGTGCTTTTAAGTTATGCATTCTCTTTAACCTATGTAAAAAAAACAATAACTCTCTTGTACTTAACCCACCAGGTTCCATATAACCTGTTCCTGGTGCAAATGCAGGATCTAAACAATCAATATCGATACTTAAGTATAATGAATCAAAGCCTTTGGAAGCAGCCATTATTGACTCAGAAACCTCATGAATACCTTCTTTAGATATCTCTTTCATAGAGAAATATTTTATCTTATGTTTTTGAATAAACTCAATCTCATTTTTATCCCAGTTTCTTGTTCCAACTAAAATGATGTTTTGAGGATTTATTATATTTTCATTGACTAATCCACATAATAAGTCTTCTTGTGATGGCGGCATAAAATCATTTTCAGCATCTGGATGTGCATCAAAAATAACTATACCAGGGTTTGTTGGATAAACTTCAGAAAAAGCTTTAACTAAAGGAAATGTTATAGAATGATCCCCCCCTAAAAATAAAGGTTTTATAGTATCTTTTAAAATATCTTTTGCTTTAGAATAAATATTATTATTAGTTTCTTCTATGTTTCCAGATATAATCTTAACATCTTCTATTTCAAAAGTAGGCAAACAGGAGTCCTCTGAAAAGAATAGTTCATTAGTCTGTTCAATAACTTTATCTGGCGCTTTCTCTGCTCCTGTTGCCTTACCAAGTCCTCCTAATGAACTGGGTATTTTTACGATTTTCATAGTCAATTGAAATTAATCTCCATTTTTAAATATATTGATTATTATGTATGAGAAATAGAAAATAATGAAATAATGATAATAAAAAATCAATGTGATAATTACGTTTCACGACAATAATTCTATGGTTAGGTTTATTAATAATAGATACTTCCTAGAAAATATCACAATAGTTGGAGGGATAAATATGATAGTACCAACAACACATTTGTTCAAACATGCATATGATAGGCAATATGCAGTAGGTGCATATAATATAAATAATGCTGAACAAGTAATGGGATTATTCAAAGGTAATGTTAAATCTCAAGCACCATTTATAGTTCAATTAAGTAGGGGCGCTAGAGATTATACTGATAAAAGAATTCTTGAAGCTATGATACGTGCAGCTGATGAAATTTTTCCTGAAGCAATATTTGCAGTTCATCTAGATCATGGAGACGAACAAACATGTTATGATTGTATTGATGGTGGATTTTACAGTTCTGTAATGATAGATGCTAGTAGCGAAAAATATGAAGATAACATAGCAATAACTAGAAAAGTGGTAAAAAGAGCCCATAAAAAAGGGATAGCTGTTGAAGCAGAACTTGGAAAACTAGGCGGTGTTGAAGAACATGTTAAAGTTGCTGAAGCTGATGCCAAACTAACAGACCCAAAACAAGTATATGACTTTATCACAAGAACTGGTTGTGATAGCCTTGCATGTGCAATTGGAACTTCACATGGAGCTTACAAATTTACAGGAAACCAAGGGCTTCATTTTGATGTTTTAGAAGAAATTCAAAGAATACTTCCAGGTTATCCATTAGTAATGCACGGTTCAAGCTCTGTTCCACAAGACGAAGTAAGAAAAATCAATAGAGCGGGTGGAAAACTAAAAGGTGCAAAAGGAGTAAGTGAATCTGAAATAACAAAAGCAACAGACTATGGTGTAAGAAAAGTTAACATAGATACTGATGGAAGACTAGTTTGGTGCAGAGTTCATAGAGAAAGTTTTAGAGATCAGCCAGAAATCTTTGATTTAAGGCCTGCTGGAGAAATATTCATAGCTGAATATGCAAGATACATAGAACACAAAAATCACGTACTAAAGAGTGCCAGGAAAATAAAAGGACTCAAACAAACTAAAAAAATTAAACAAGAACTTGCTAGAAAATAATTTATTTCTTTTTTATTCTTACTTTTATAATTCTATTGTCTTCTACTTCAACTATATCTATTACAAACTTGCCGATAGTTAAACTCTCTTCTTCTTGAGGGATTCTCTCTAATTTATCCAAGATTAATCCAGAGATAGTATCATAATCATCAGATTCTTTAAATCTACTTTTTATCTTATCATTTACTTCTTCAATATCTGACTTTCCTAAAACGTCCCAAGTATTTTTATTAACCTTAACAACATGAGGGTTAGTTTTATCTGTTTCATCCTTTATCTCTCCAACAATTTCCTCTAAAACATTCTCTAATGTAATTAGACCAGTAACTAAACCATGTTCATCAACAACAATAGCCATATGCTCTTTTCTCTTCCTAAACTGTTTCAACATAGAATTTATCTTTTTGTTCTCAGGAACAAAAAATGGCTTATACATCAATTTCTTTATTGATAGATCCTTACTCTTACATAAAGCAGGAATCAAATCTTTAACATTTAATATACCAACAATATGATCAAGATCAGTATCGTAGATAGGAATCCTTGTGTAACCTGCTTTCATAATTGATGAGATCTTCTTTTTTAGATCAGTATTAACTTCCAATGCTAACATATCTGTCCTAGGAGTCATGATTTCAGAAACATTGATATCGTCAAACTCAAAAACATTATCTATAAGATCAGCCTCACTTTTCTTTAGTTCTCCTGCTTCTTCAACTAAATCTACAGCTACTTTTAAGTCTTCTTCAGTTAATTTCTTAGTCTTAGCTGGTTTAACAAATCTACCAGTTACAAGATCCAATAACCATATAATTGGGCTTAATATATAGCTTAAAATTAATAATGGCTTAGAAACAAATAAACTTATGCTAGAACTATGATGGGTAGCAGTTGACTTAGGTATAATCTCTCCAAAGATTAAGATAATCAAGGTTAGTGCTCCTGTTGAAGCTGCAACAGCATGATTTGGAATAATCTGAAAAGCAACTGATGTTGCAATTGATGCAGCAGCAACATTAACTAAATTGTTTCCAATTAAGATAGTTGTCAATAACCTATGAGGATTATCCTTTAATTTCTTAACTGTTTTAGCTCTTGGAATTTTCTTATCTAACATATGTCTTAAGCTTATATTTCCTAAAGCAACAAGAGCAGTCTCACTCATAGAAAAGAATGCTGATAATAGTATCAAAACAACTAATGTATACATTAAATGAATCATAATAGCTAAATTGAAGAAAATGATATATAAATCTTACTGATATCTAGTTGCAGATATAAGTAAAGCAGACTAAATAACTGCAGCTAAATATGGAAAGATATTAGTATACTTTTTTTGTCACCACCTGTTTGGGACATATATCACGTCGATAAAATAATAAGTTTTATAAACAAAAAAGAAATTTGTTGTAATAATTATGGGGTTAAAAACGACTCTTAAACTTGTTTACAAAACTAGAAGATTTTTCTTAGAGGAGGTAGTATAAAATGGCAACACCAGTAAGATATAAAGATATTAAATCTGCAGATCAAGCAAAATATGATGTAATGTCTATGGGAGAAACTATGTTAAGAATTAATCCAGGATTAGACAGAACTACTGAAGCAAGATCAGCAACTTTTTCTCAAGGAGGAGGAGAAACTAATGTTGCTTATGGTGCCGCTCATTGTTTTAGACTAAGAGCTGCTGTCCTAACTGCATTTGTTGATGATGAAGTTGGAAGAAACATAGAGCAACAAATGAACACTGGAAGAGTTGATACTGATCACATAATATGGTGGAACACAAAAAACAATGGAACACCATACAGCACAGATGCAAAAGGAACAATTGCTAATGGAATTAACTTTACATATAATGGAAAAGGAGTAGTCCCTTCAGCTACAACATACTATAGAGGTAACACTGCAGCAAGACAACTTAAACCAGGTGATTTTGATTTTAGCCAACTATTTGGAGAGCTAGGTGCAAGAGTTTTCAACACAGGAGGAATTTTTACTTTAATCGGTCCAAATACTGCAGACTTGGCAATTGAAGCTGCACAAGCTGCAGCAGAATATGGTACTTTTGTTTCAGCAGACTTAAACTATAGGTCAAAAGTAGAACCTGATAAAAATAGAGCAGCAGAAATAAATGCTAAACTTGCACCATACTTAAGTATGCTTGTCGGAAATCATTCTGATTTTGCAGATGCCCTAGGTTTTGAAACTGATGTCAAAAAAGGCGCATCGTTCGTTGAATGGCTTGATGCATACAAAGGAACTGTAACAAAAGTAGCAGAAGCATTTCCAAATTTAAGCTTAATCGGAACACAATGGCGTGATCCAAAAAGTGCAGATATGGTTAGCTGGGGAGCAGCATTATATGATGTCGACAACGACACATGGTATACTGCACCAGTAAGAGAAGACGTAACAATAATAGACAGAACGGGGGGAGGAGACTCATTTGCTTCTGGAACTTTAGCTGCTTTATTGAAAGGACAAGACCTAGAAACAGCAGTTAACTGGGGAGCAGCACATGGAATATTAGTTCAGGAAGGTTTAGGAGATGTAAGTAAAGCAAGTCAGGCAATGGTAGAAAAAGAAGTTAAAAGAGCATTATCTGCTGGCGGAGTTTTAGCTGTAAGATAGGAGGAATGATAAAAATGGCACAAATGCAAGCACCACAACCGGTTAAATATGAAGCACTAAGAGATGCTATAGACAGACCATATGAATATGATGCTGGTAGAAGTGTTATAAACTATTCTTCGGAAACAACTTTAACTA
>CAYUUQ010000086.1:0-5813 GCA_964447875.1 uncultured Methanosarcinales archaeon
TTTCTGGTGTGAAATGGCATCCTGATGCGATGGGGTTAATTTATTTTGAGGATATAGCAGTGAATCCGGTTGTAACTGATTATATTTCAAGCGTTAAAGGAGGGCATTGTTGTTTACCTATAGGATTAATAGGTATTAATCCGACAAAGAAGGATGAGTGTGTTGTTTGGGCGGGTAATGGTGGCTATTATGAAATATTTGGCGTAAGTAGTAATCGCCTGTCTTCTCTTGGAACTGGATATATGGAAAGTGGAAAAGGGGGGGAGGTTAATTCCTTTTCAATTTCAAAAGATGGAACGGTTTGGCATGCTGCGACAGGGGTTTATCAAAATTCATTGCGTAATGCTGCGGGACAGGGGGTAATTGGCTGGTCTAATTATATGGTTGGTGGTAATTCTGGGACTGGAGATGATGGAGAGTATCAGGCCTTGACTTCTGACTTGGAAGATCCTAAGGTAGCTTATATTGCTTCTTCAAGGGGTGGTGGTCATGAAAAGGCAATAGTTAATATTTTCGATGGTTCAAAATTTTTATTTGGTCCATCAGAGCACTATGTGTTAGATAATTCTGCTGCATATTTTGCTAATGGACTTAGAAGATATAGTCCGCAAGTTGCTCCAGCCCAAGGAGGAGGGGCTTTCGTTTGTTGGACCCATTCAAATAATCATATATATATAAAATATATAAGTCCAGAGGGGGTTTCTAAGTTTGGCCCGACTAAAGACATTGGTCCAGGAAATATGTGTGCCATTACAACAGATTTTATTGGTGATATACATATAGCATATAACAACGGAGGAGTAAAATACAGAAAAATAACAACTAAAGGCGGAACTGGAGCCATGTGTACTTCTCCTTCTTTAGTATCGTCAACAAATATCAGGTTATGGGGTTATTGTCAGGGAACATCATCTTGCCCATCTGGGCCTGTTTTTGATATTTCATGTTCTGGTGATAATTGCTCAGCTGAGGACTATACTGCATCAAACTTTGCACAATACGAAGGAGAACATTATATAAATGCAAACTCAAATTGTAGTGTAGAGGGAATCACAACAACTACTCCAGAAAAAGTTTTCACTATTGATTGGGATAATAACCAAGGTGATTGTGAAAGAAAAGGTGGCACATGGCTTAGTGGAGCAACATATTGCGAAAGCTTAGGTTGTTATGGTGGACAATGTTGTGGAGATGATGGTAATTTAGATGATTTTGATTCTGGTATTCCCGGAAAATGTTGTGAAAACGGTGTGGTAGTTGATGACTGTAATGTTTGCAGCTGCCCTACAGGGTCTACTTGTGATACTTCAACTGGTTCTTGTGTCTGATAAAAACCGTAACATACTCACTATGTTCGTAGCTTCGTAAATCTTCGATTTATGAAATATACCTCTCGCTTGTGATGGTTAGGTACCTATATCTAATTACAAAGGTATATTTTATGACCAAAAACCCAAGTATATAGATTATTATTCATACTCTTCACTTTGGGGAGGTTGGGTTTTCGATTTCCGAAACTTATATATACTACAGAATCACTTTTCTAGTCCATGGTATATTTTTCACAGTTAAAAAATAGATGTATATTCGATTCTAAGAATGTTTGTATAGGTAAACTTATAGACTTAGTCTTTGTTGACGGAAAAGATTATGCAGAAATAACTCATCTTATATACATAGACGAAGATAATAATAAGAAAAAAGTTTCTTGGGATTATATAAAACAATTCAAAGAAGAAGGGAAAAAAGACCTTATTTCGATCAATCTTAATGATGAAGAAGATGATCTCTCTTTAGAATTTCCGAAAAAAAAAGAAAGTAGAGTAGCAGATATTCTTGATAAACAAGTTATAGATGTTAATGGAGTTAAGGTTGTTAGGATAAATGATATTATACTAAAAAAGATAAAATCAAAATTCTCAGTTGTGGGTGTTGCAGTTGGTACAGAAAGTTTTGTTAGAAGACTTGGATTCTTACCTATGTCTAAAGAAAACATAAAAGAAAAAGCGATTCCCTGGAAATCAGTAGAAAGACTAGAACCAGAATTTCACGATCTTCACCTTAAGATACAAAAAGATAAGATAGGAGACTTGCATCCAGAGGATATTGCAGATATCATGGAAGATTTATCTCATGACGAAAGAATACTTATTTTTAATTCGCTTAATGAACGAAAAGCAGCTAAAACACTTATCGAAGCAGAAGAAGAAGTTCAAGATTCAGTATTTAGGGAAGTTAAAATAGCTAAGATAAGAGATCTTCTGCAAAGTATTCCAGAAGACCAGGCAGCAGATATATTAGATCTTATGCCAAGAACAAAAAAAGAGAAGATATTACGTTCATTAAATAAAGAAAAAAGAAAAGCGATTCAGGAGATTTTAGAATATTTTCCAGAATCAGTTGGTTCTATAATGATTACTGATTTTATATCTATAAAAAAAGGATCAACAGCAAGACAAGCTATATCTCTTTTAAGAAAATTAAAACCCGCTTACTCTAAAGTATATCATTTATATGTTGTTGACTCTGAAAAAAAATTAGTGGGTGTATTATCAATAAGAGCACTAATAATTGCAAATCCACAAGATAAAGTAGATGATTTCATGCTTAAGGATATAATCTTTGTAAAAGATGAAGATACTAAGGATACCGCAGCTCGTCTCTTAGCAAGATATGACCTATTTGTTCTTCCAGTAGTAGATGATAATAATGTTCTTAGAGGAATAGTCAAGTCAGACGATGTTCTGGATGAATACATCCCCGAAAGACTTCAAAAAGAAAAATTCCTACCTTCAAAAACTTCAGGAGGTTAAAATTGGGTTCTAAAAAAATAAATTGGAAACATATTCTCTTTATCCTAGGTTTGATAGGTCCTGGTATAATTACTGCAACAGTAGATAATGATGCAGGCGGAATAACAACCTATTCAGTAGCTGGTGCAAACTTCGGCTATAGTCTATTATGGACATTAATTCCAATAACTATTCTGTTGATCATAGTTCAGGAGATGGTAGCAAGATTAGGTGCAGTAACAGGTAAAGGCTTAGCTGATTTAATAAGAGAAAATTTTGGTATAAAACTTACATTCTTTATAATGATAGGATTAGTATTTGCAAATCTCTTCGTTACAATATCAGAGTTTGCCGGAATAGCTGCAGTAGGTGAAATGTTTGGTATGAGTAGATTTATTATTGTACCTTTAGTTGCATTATTTGTATGGTTCTTAATACTAAAATTAGATTATAAGGTCTTAGAGAAATTCTTCTTTATAATGATCTTATTCTATATAACTTATATCATATCTGGTTTTATGTCAAAACCAGATTGGGGACCAGTTTTAAAACAATTAGTAGTTCCATCTTTTCAATGGAGTAAATCATATTTTTTCCTTATGATCGCTGTTATTGGAACAACAATTACACCATGGATGCAGTTTTATTTACAAAGTTCCATAGTTGAGAAAGGTATTGGTAAAGAAGAATACAAATACTCCCGGTGGGATGTTATAATTGGTTCCTTAACAACAAATATTGTTTCGTTCTTTATTATCGTGACATGTGCAGCAGTATTATTCACTAAAGGAATAGAAATTGCTTCTGCAGAACATGCTGCTTATGCTTTAGAACCTTTAGCAGGCCAATATGCTTCTTTACTTTTTGCAGTCGGCTTTTTTGGAGCAGCATTGTTCGGAGCATTTATCTTGCCTATGGCAACCTCATTTTATGTTTGTGAAGCTTTTGGTTGGGAATCAGGAGTTAATAAAAAATTCAAAGATGCTAAGAATTTCTACATATTGTTGTCAGTTATGATCTTTATTTCAGCTTTACTTATCTTAATACCTAAAATTGACCTTATATCCTTGATGTTATTTGCTCAATTCATTAATGGAATACTATTACCTGTTATATTGATTATAATATTAAGACTAGTAAATAACAAAAAACTAATGGGAAAATATGTTAATAATAGATTCTACAACATAGTTTCCTGGACTGGTTGTGTTGTCGTTATCGGTGTTACTATAATGTTAATTGGAAGTATGTTTTTCTAGATTTGCCCATCTTGTTGTAATACTTGCTTCATTGCAGCCATATATTTTGGAATGTCTGTAAGTTTCTTTGCAGGACATAGTTCAGATGCTGAGGAAACAGGCATTAGTCTTGCTGTTCTTTCTTCCATCAATCTAGCATCAATATGGTCTAGTGCAAATTCATCATTTCCGTTTGGGTTTAATGAAGCATAAGAACCTTCATTTTGTTGTGCTGCCCAAAATTGATCAACAACTCTTTTCGCATCTTCTGTTCTGTAGATCCTAACTCCTACATTAGTAAAACCATTACTCTCATCAACTTCATCTCCCCTTAATTTAGCATGCCTTACTTCAGTAGGTACAGTTCCATCCATAATCACCCTATAAGAAGGACTAGGAACATAAGTTACGGGCAGGATATGGGAAATATCTGATCCCTCTTCATTTAGAAGATATATTCCAAGAAGAGACATCATTGCAGTATTTCTGGAATTTGTATCATTTCCAAAATTAGTTATTACATAGGTACTATCTTGCCAAAACTCTCTTGCTTGTCTAAATGCATCTCCATGTCCAGAAACTTTTGGTTTTCCAGGTAAAACATCTTGATGAACATACTCTACTCTAAATGGGTCGTTTCGAATAAAAGGCCCAACTATATCTTGTTCTATCATATCTAATCCGTTACCGTATATTACAACATTTAATCCTAGTCCAAATACAGCATCAAAATTATAAGCACCAATTGGAATCTGTTCACCATCTATTGTGGCTAGGTAATTATCAACCCTAGCAGCACACCTAGGGTCATCAGATGTAACTTTATGTTGTTTACCTAGATCGGGATGTTCTTCTAGTGATGTTAACCATCTTGTTCCAGCACCAGCAACAACACTAACAGCAGCAACTTCTTCTCTTAAGCCAGAATTATCATAAGCTTCTTCTATATCTTCTGCCTGAAAATGATCTAAAATAAAAGCTTCAACTTCTTCTCTTTTTCTGGCCGTTTCTTCCATATCTTTTGTTATTAAATCTAAAAAACTACCCATATTAATCCCCCCAATAAAACCTTCAGAATATATCTGAGGCTATTAACCTCTTTTTTATGATAATAATAAAAGATTATTTAAAAAAATATCTATTTCATTATCCCAAGTCCAGGATAAAGTGGATATTTCTTACATAATTCCAATATATCTCCTTTAACAGACTCAACTACTGTTTTATCCTTTGGATTATCAAGAACTTTAACGATCAATTTTCCGACTGTTTCCATATCTGCTTCAACTAATCCTCTGGTTGTCAAAGCAGGAGTTCCTAATCTAATACCTCTTGGATTAAATGGTGTTCCTACTTTTTTACCTCTTGAATCAATAGGCATTTCTTCTCTATCTGTTGGACCAATAGCAACCATATTTTTATTTGTAAAAATATGTGCTTCATCTAAAACAAGTTCTGCTTCTTTTCCAGAAACTTTCTTGCTTCCCCATACATCCATAAGTATAAGATGGTTGTCTGTTCCATCAGATAATAATTTCATTCCTCCGTCCATCAAAGTAGTTGCTAACACTTTAGCATTCTTTACAACCTGTTCACAATATGTCTTAAATTCAGGTTTTAATGCTTCTCCAAAAGCAACTGCTTTAGCTGCAATAACATGGTCTAACGGCCCACCCTGTGTTCCAGGGAAAACTGCAAAATCTATTTTCTGAGCAAGATTTTTCTTATCATCAGGGTTAAACCTATCTTCTTCTTGGCTTAATATCAAAGCACCTCTAGGTCC
>CAYUUQ010000087.1:0-5795 GCA_964447875.1 uncultured Methanosarcinales archaeon
CATCCAGAGATTGTTAATAGGCCAAAGCAAAGAACTTCTTTGCCTTATCTAAGATTATTAAGAGAACACAAAGAACATGCACCTTATTTTCAAGGGATTGTTACTTCTAAAGGTGCTAAAATAAGGGAGTATATACAAGATTCAGCAATTAAAGAGATAGTTGAGAAGGATACCAATCCTAGAAAATTGTGGCAGTTAATTATGCTTGAAACATACCTACAAGAGCTTTAGTTATAGTAACATTTAAAAAGAGAATGATGTTAATTTTATTAGGTATTAATTTAAATCACTTGAGTTTATTTTCAACTATTAAATCATAATTTTAATTAATAATTTAAAATCAATTAGATAGTTTTAATATATTTAGTTTGGTGATTTAAATTGAATTTTGATTTATCTCAAATAAAATTTAGTAAAAAAGATATAGTGAAAGGTATAAAATTACCAAATAAACTTACGCCAGAGTTAGCTGAGATAATTGGTCTGCATATTGGTGATGGTCATTTAGGATACAGAGCTAACAAAAAACAGTTTGTTCTTCAATTGATGGGAGATCCTAAAACTGAAAAATTACATTATGATAAATATATATCAAAATTATGGAAAAAAGTTTTTAATCTTGATGTTTCATTGAAGGATCATCCAAATAAATGTTACGGTTTTCAAATTTATTCTCAAGTATTGGGTTTATTTTTTAATAAAATTCTTCAAATGCCAATAGGAAAGAAATCTAAGACAATCAGAATACCAGTTTTATTGAAGAATACTTGTAAAAATGGAATTTCTAAAGAAATGGTTGCTTGTCTTAGAGGAATAATTGATACAGACTTTTATGCGAGTAGAGATAGAAATACTATTGAATTGGGTGCATGGTTTGCTAGTAGAGATTTGATTTTAGATTTGAAGAAATATCTGAATATGCTTAGTATAAATCCAACTATTAGGCTAAATGTTAAACATCATGATGCTGATAATCGGAAGAATAAATTTAGACATAGTATTAGGATAAGAAAGCAAGGAGATATAGAGTTATATCTTAAGAAAATCGGATCTTTTAACCCAAAGATTTATAAAAAGATCAATGTTTTCTAGAATTACTTTTATGCCCCCATAGTGTAGAAGTCTTTAAAGACTGCACAATCCGGCCAATCATTCTGCCTTTTCGAGGCAGGGACGTGGGTTCGAATCCCGCTGGGGGCATTATTTCTCTCGTCGAGAACTTTTTTGATTTAGGGGGGGGGCATCGTACCCACTAGAGGAGAAAAGTTTATATAGTTTGGATTCGAAAGTTAGATTATGAGAAAACTAATTATTATTTTATTATTTATATCACTAATCATCATTCTAAGTTCTTACTTCATATTTTTGGGTGGTAGAATACCAAAGGTTTTTTTGGATAATTGTAAACAAGATTCGGATTGTATTTCTGTAAAAGCTGGCTGTTGTGGATGTGCAAATGGTGGTACCAATACAGCGATAAATAAAAAATCCGTGGATATTTGGAATTCTCAGATACCAAAGGGATGTATATGTCTTACAGTTTATCGTTGCAATGCACGAGATAGTCCTAAATGTTTATCCGGTAATTGTGAACTAGAAACTCTAAATTTTCAAGGAAAATCAAAAGAATTTTGTGAAGAATTGGAAGGAAAAGAGAAGGATTATTGTTTTTTTGATATAGTGCAAGAAGTAAATGACTTAAATATATGTGAGAATATAAATGATGAAATGTTGAGGTTAAATTGTTACTCGGATTTTGGAAAAGTTTTCATTTTAAATTCAGATATTAATTCTTGTAAAAAAATCAATTCTGAGAATATTCAAAATAATTGCATCACTTCTATCGCATTAGATTCAAATGATTTGGGATTATGTTATGAACATGATGCTGAAGCAATGATAACTGATTGTATAATCAAAATAGCACTCAAGAATTCAGATTATCTGATGTGTGAGGTAATTGAGAATCAATCGAGCAAAGCTACATGTATTATAAAAATTGCAAAGAAAACGGATAATTCTGAGTTATGTAGAGAAATAAGTGAAAATCAAATTGGTTGTTTTAATAGTTTCCTAAAAGATACTGATTCAAGATATATTTGTGCTTCAGGGAAATATCAACTTGAGTGTCTCAATCTTCTTTTATCCAATTTTGATAATCCAATTTTTGTTTGTAACTCTCTTGCCAATATTAGTTTTACAAATAATGTTCAGATTCATGATAGATCTCGTTGTGTAAGCCATGCAATTAAAGACTATGAAGATGCATCAATCTGTAAATCTTTTGATTTCCCAGGTCACGAAGCTGTTTGTTATCAAAATCTTGCTGTACAAACTAAAAATCCAGAAATTTGTGAACAAATTACTCCTTTGCTTGAATTTGAGCAAAAACAAATAAAGGATTTTGGATATATGCATATATCGAGGGATTTTTGTTATACCAATTATCGTGTTGTAACATCTTATTGACTTAAAGTCCGTTGCCCCTAAACCGTACTTTTTTATGTAGTCCTGCTGGGGGCATTGTACCTTTTCTATTTTTGTTAAATGTTTAATATGTAAAGTTAATTTATATTTTATCATGTACGTAAAACGTACTTTTACGTAAAGTTTATATATAAGTTATTACTTACTATATCATAGGTGATGTTAAAATGATTGAAACTGCAAAAATGTCAGATAGGGGCCAGATAATCATACCTAAAGACATAAGACAAGAGATAAATGCCTCAAGAGATACCTTATTTGCTGTAAGCAGCATTGACAAGGATACAATAGTTATGAAGAAGCTAGATACTAGTAAATTGACTGCTGAGTTTAGAAGATTAAGAAGCAAAGTAAAAAAAGTATCTCCAAGTAAGATTGGGGAAGAAATAAATGCTGCAAGAAAATAATGTTGTCTTAGATACCAACCTAATTATTTCTGCAGCAATATCTACAGATGGTTCTCCAGCTAAGGTATTTGAATTATTATTGGAAAGTAAGATTGTTAATTATATTTCCGATGAAATATTAGAAGAAATTGAAGATGTTTTTAATAGGCCTTATTTTAAAGAACACATACCTGAAGAATATAAAGAATTTATTTTAATTAATCTTAAGAAACTTTCAATCAATGTTGAACCTAAATTTAATGAAAATGCAGTTTTAGAAGATGAAAAAGATAATAAGTTTATCAATTGTGCTTTAACTGCGAAAGCCAATATTATCTCGGGTAATAATCATTTGTTGAAGCTTAAAGAATATAAGGGAATAAACATCTATGATGTAAAAACCTTCTTAGATTTGTTTAATCAATAGTTGCCCCTTTTTACGTTATTTTTTTGTAGTCTCGCTGGGGGTATTACCTTAAATTAGGTAATAACTTACCTAAAAATAGGTAAGTATATAAATAAGTTCTACTTTTTAGATAAATATGCTTACAAAAGAACAATTAAACATATTTTCAGTATTTAAGAAAGATATATTCCTTAGTTTTACATTCAGACAGATTAAAGAAAAGAGCAAACAAAAATCCAACAATACAGTGCAAATAGCACTAAAGGAGTTTCAAAACCAACATATAGTCAAAACAACACAGACAGGCAATGTTACTAGCTACAATTTAGATCTGAACAATAATCTTACTTTATCTTATCTTAATCTAATTAATTCTTTAGAATTAGAAAAAAAGAAATTTCCAAAAGATATGTTAGCTAAGATTCAAAAGAAAATATTAAAGCAGACAGAATTCTTTATTTTAGCTGTATTTGGGAGTTATGCAAAGAGCAAAGCAACTGAAAAATCAGATTTAGATATAGCAATTATCGTTGATTCTGGGAATATAAAAAAAGAGATAATACCTTTTCTAGAAACAATAAAAAGAAGAGAAATAATAAAGATAGATTATCATGTTTTTACAAGAGATGAGTTTATAGATATGTTGAATGCTGATTTTGAGAACGTTGGAAAGCAAATATATAAAAATAACTTAATATATTATGGCTTCGTAGAATATATAAACATGATAAAAAATGGATGACGAATCAAAATTATATATACAAAGATCAGAAAATGAGATTGTAGTAGCTTCAATACTTTTTGAGATATCTAGTAATCCAACACTTCAAAAAGAGCAATTTAAGCTTGAAAAAGATTTTACATTTTATAGTACTGTTATAAGCCATTCTTATTATTGTATATTTTATGCTGCTAAATCAATACTTGCAATGAATGGTATAAAAACACATGCTCCTGAGGTTCACAAGAAGACACTAGATGCATTTGAAGAACATTTAGTAAAGACTGGTAAACTAGATGTTGACTTATTGAATATCTACAAAAAGATTGTCATAAAGGCAGAAGAGCTTTTAGGAATATTCTCAAAAGAGAAAGGAAAACGTGGAAGGTTTACTTATCAGAAACTACCACAAGCAAATAAAGAGCCTGCAAAAGAATCTTTGGATAATGCTAATTCTTTTTTTAAGTATATTAATAATCTAGTTGAGAACTAGGTGCCCATAATACCACAAAAAGGTATAGTTTACGCTGGGGGCACTTCTTTACTTTTTCGAAAGCAATTTAAATAAGTATATCTCTGATTTTTTTCATGGTTGAATTTAATCCTGATGGGAGTATAAAGCTTCCAGGTTATATGCAGAAAAAAAGGGAAGATGATTCTAATAGATTAAAGAATCAAAGATGTATAAAAATAAAAAGGGAAGTAATTAGTTTTACAGCACCAAAGAAATGTAGCTTACATATTACTCTATCTGAACGTATCACAGATATAAGATTTATTGAGAATATTTATAATTATTTTAGGGAAAATGCAAGTGTTCCAACTACTATAAAGAAAATAAATGAAAAAGAGTTTATTGTTGAAGTTGGCACTAATTTTAAAAGATGTAGTGATTGTAATTCTTTAGTTAATCGTTACAGAGAATTCTTAGATGGTAATCTCATTGATATTAAAGGAAGCTGTACAAGTGAAGGAAGACAAAAGAATTTTTGTTATGAAGATTACTTTGATTGATATTTTAACAAACTTTTTATATTCTAAGATTTTAGATAGGATTTAATGGTAAGTGAAGGCACTGTAACATTATATTTTATTTCTGGAATTATAGCTATTATAGGATTGGTCTTATTTATATCAAAAAAGATAGAAAATAAGAGAACTGAAGAATTTAAACAATATTCTTTGAGACACGGATTTAATTTTACAAAGGACCCTACAGATATTGATATTGGAAATTTTAGTATAAATACTGGACATAGTAGAAAGATATATAATTCTTTAAGGATGAATAGAGATAATATTGAATGGGATATCTTTGACTATAAATACACTGTGGGGTATGGCAAGAATCAGACAACATATAATCAGACAATTTTTATGGTAACACAAAAAAATGTTCATTTTCCTAAGTTTTATCTTATTCCTGAGCATATATTTCATAAAATTGGAAATATTGTTGGTTATAAGGATATAGATTTTGATGTGTATCCAGAATTTTCTAAAAAATATTTTTTGAAGGGAACAAATGAAGCAGAGATAAGACAATTATTCAAGCCAGAGATATTAAAATATCTTGAAAGAAATATAATAAAGGATCATATTGAGGCTTGGGGTGATAAGATAATTTATTACGGACCTTTTAAACGGGTAAAGCCTGATCAATTTACTAAAAGGTTTGAAGAAGTTAAGAGAATTGTCAATTTATTTCTTTAAAACACCAACATTTATAAAGCAATTACAGTTTTCTAATATAAACTAATTAATTTGGAGGTTAAGTAGGGGTTAAGCGCCATAA
>CAYUUQ010000088.1:0-5794 GCA_964447875.1 uncultured Methanosarcinales archaeon
ATAATGTTCTTATCAATGCATTTCCATTTTTGTCAATAGTTACTTTAACAACTAGTTCTTGGTCCCAGGCTCTTTCTATTTCTCTGCCTTCACCCTCTGGAACAAAATAATTCTCAATTCCATAATTTATGTTTAACCATCTCGTTCCCTCAAAATTTCCAAAGCCTGTGCCAATTATTGTTGCAGTTCCTTTGATATATAATCCAATAGGTGGTTGCTTAAATATTTTGTAAGCAGATGCGTAACCTTCTTCATCTACAGTTAAGCCAATATATACCTGATCGCCATTATTTATCTCAAATTCTGAGATGTTTGCTTGTAATCTAGTTATTTCATAAGAAAGTATGACATAGTCTCCTCTGAATAAGTCTCTTGGGTCAACTGGTTGTGTTTTAAGCAAAACTTCTGTTCCTGTTCTTATTGTAAATTCTTTTACACCAATCATACCTAAGATGATTATTAGCCAGATTACTGCTGTTAGAATGAATAGTTTTTTCATTTTAAGATGTGAACCTATCTCTTAGTTGCCTTCTTTTTAATTCTAAAGATATTCCCCCTAAAACTAAGATTATGCCTCCGATTAAAAAGAAGAGTGATCTATCCAATAGATTCCAAAAAAAGTCAAAGTATCTTACGATCACTAGTAAGCTAAAGAATCCCATACCTATATTAATTAATTTCATGTCTGATCTTTGATAACCAACATATAATAATACAAATATTATTCCAGATATAATTAAATTGAATAAAACAATGTATAGATTTGTTGTTGGTGGATAGAAGAAAAATATTAGAATTGTTGCTAAAAGGGTTAGATTAATTGTGTTTTCTAATACATTTGTATCAGATTTTGATGTGTTGAATAGTAGGTTTATTACGGTTATAAGAATTGCAATAATGCTTAATGTTACAAATATTGCAGTGAAATGAGGTGAAACTCTAGTAAAATTTGATATGGTTGGATCTGTAACCATAGAAAGTTGTCTTCTTATTTCTGGTCCTGAAAAGAACCTGAAAGTTAATAAGAAAAGTGATATCATTACTGCTTTTATTCCTGCAATCCTATATGTTCTTGCTATAGTAGCTAAGGAATCAGAAATATAGTGTAATGCTCCAATTCCAAATAATAAAACACCGGCTACAAGTAAGATTATTGGTAGAAGTAAAATAGTTGAGAAAATATTGTTTTGAAAAATTAATAAATATCCCCAAATAAAATAAAGTAATGATGCTAATCCTGCAATAGAGACTGATTTTAGTGCATATACTAAAGGTAATATACCTATAAGCCAGATTAATACAAGAGAATTATGGTTTGCAGTTATGTTATATATTTGAGCTACTAAAAAAACACTCGCTCCAAATAATAATGCACCTAAAAATAATAAAACATTTCCTACTTTAGGAAGGTTTTTCTTCTCATAAGCAAATAAATAACCTAAGAAATATGAAATGAAGGTAGCTGCAAGCAATATCAATACTTTCATGACATTAGGTATTGCTCTCCAGTTAGATGCTATGAATAATATTGCACCTATACCAATGAGAATTGCACCTATTGTGGAGATAGAAACAATAAGTTTGTTAGAAGTTGATTCTTTTCTATATTGGGTAGTGTCTGCAAGCATCTTTTTTGCTTGTGGTCTTGTGATTGTGCCATCTTTTAGCCATTGTTTGATTTGAGATTCGTCTACCATTTTAGAGTTGAATTGGTATTAATGTATTTAATATTTTTTATTTTATTGATAGACTTTCTTAGGACAAGATTCTCCTTTTCTGATTTTCCACCAAAGTCTTCTTGCATATCTTCTATGAATATCTTCATCAAAGCCTTCTACTATTGCTGATTCAGAGTGAGATTCAGGTAAAGTATCTGTTTTCCAGTTTTTGGTCATTTCTTTTAGACATTTTTCATAGTATTCTTTATCTTCTATAAGTTTATTATTATATTCCCTTCTTATTTTTGTAAGTCTTGATGAACAAGAAGATACTGTCTTTTTTCCACTTGAAACCTCAAAAGTTAGCATATTACTTGCTTTTGGTTTATCATCTGTGATTATGAATGTCTTGTAGTTAGAAGCAAGAGTAGTTGAAGCTAATAAAAGTAATATCAATGTAACAATAATTAATCTCATTTATATCCCCCAATAGAGAAGAATGATTTTTGGCTTTTAAAGCTTTGGTTTAATTAGCTATTGCAGGTTGTGTTGTAATAAAATTCCATCTTTGGATTTAATATTCCTTGAGGGTTATTACGAATACACCCTTGACCTATTGCATGAATAGTCTCATTTGCCTGAACAGGTAATCTAAATTCTTGACCAGGAATTGGACTTCCACCACCACATACATTTGAATATGATTGACCTAAGAATGTTGCTCCGGTACAAGTTACATGATTTGGACGAGTCCACTCAAAAACAGTTTCTGTATTTCCAGAATTATTTTGTTTTTTTACTATAAATGATGCACTGCCACATTGACCATGATAATTGCCCCACATACGAAGTTCTGGAACAATTACTATTTCTTGATTGCAAGAGATGTCTATCTGTTGATTTAAACCATCATCAGGACTTACAGTTATTTTACTGTCATAAAGATTAATTAAATTTGATGAGGGGATTGATGGTGATCCTCCTGCCCCAGACATATTAATTTCACCCACATAATAACGTAGTTTTCCAGAAAAGCCAGGTGTTTTAAGATAACTGATTCTTGAAGGAAGTGATAAAACTGAGAAGGTAAAATCTCCTACTTTTCTATTATCTATATATACTCTCATACGCCTTCTAGAATAGCTGTATTCTACTCTAAGGGTATGTCTTCCACTTTCTAGACTAACTGAGCCTGAGCTAGCAAAATGATCTGGTGGAGCTGAAGTTGTAAGTGATCCAACACTAGCACCATTAAAATTTATCTTTCTATTTGAGAGCCTCATAATAAGTGAACTTCTTGATTGATATATAAGCCAATCTAAACCAAATTCTGGACCAGAAGTAATTATACGACTATGTGATGATCTCCTAAATGTTCCTTCTGCTTCAATAACCCAATCTGAATTATAAGGTATATTAGCATTCATTCTTCCACCCCTAGAAACTTGATTTTCTGTCCAAGAAGTCGGTGTTGATTTAGTAAAATGAGTTACATTTGCTATAAGGATATTATTCTCAGTATCTACTTCGGTAGGCCAGGAATTCCAAAAACCATCATTCCAATAACTTAGTTTTAAATCTTCTTCATCATAGCCTAAAGGGATTAGTGATTCATCATAAGGAATAGTTACTCTTAGTGGAGGATCAAAGTTTGCTCCATCTGGTTCAAAATTATATGAAAGTAGAGACAAAGCGGTTTCATTGTACAGACCTTGCATTATTATATCTTCTAATGTTACAGTAATTGAAGATAATGGATTACTTGTGTTATCTATAGCATTTGTTGAATCGTGTATTGTTAGTTCTGGTCTTTGTCCTGAAGAAAATAAAGACATTAGAGGGTAACTAGCAGTAGTTGTTGGGATATTTAACTCATCAGATAATGGAAAAACTATTCTAAAATCAGATATTTCGGATTTAGATGGTCCTTTATAGATAGATAAAGGATAATTAAGATTTACTATCAATGACCTATTGTCATTTGGTATAATAATATCAGAAGATATATTTCCTTCTTCTATTTTTATTTCTGGAAATGCACTAAAGTTTTTGATACAATCTTTAAGATTATCATTTAAGTAGTCTTCTGTCAAATTAAGAAATGCAAAACCTACAATAGGAATTGCTTCACTGGTTTTTGAGATTAAGCAATTTTCAACAAATAATTTTATAGGTTTTGTATCTAATATTTGTGTTTTAGTTATTTCATTATTTGATTTTAGAGTTGATACATAAAATAAGAATGAAACTAATACAATTCCCAATATGATGAATAATGTTAATTGACCTCTTTTTTGCATAATAATCCACATTAACATCCTTTATTAATAAATTTTTTCATATTTTAGATGAAATAATGGAAACATTTATTAAATAAAGAAATAAAAAAGAGTTATGAAACATACATTCAAGATAACATTAATGTTAGTTGCTATATTCTTATTTGCCCAGATAGTTGGGTTAGCTGTTGTTAATTCTTATATTGATCATAAAGCAAGTTCTGAGACAGGAGATTCTGTTTTTGGGGATTTACCCTATGATATAGACAGACCAGATGTTGAAGAGGGTTCTTCTTTTTGGTATATTTTCTCTGCAATATTAGTCGGAACAGGGATAATATTTTTGATAATCAAGTTTAGGAAAAGGATTAATGTTTTTGGATGGTATCTTTTCGTAATTGCTGTTTTATTAGATTTTGTTAGTTTATTATTAAGTAGTTTTGATAGTGTTGGATATTATATAGTCAGGATAATTATAGATATTGTATTGATTGGTGTTTTATTAAAGATGAGAAAGAGTTTTGATCTTTGGAAAGTATGGTTTTTACTCGCTGTTATGTTAACTTTAGCAATATCATTTGCAGCATTTGTTCCTGATTATGTAGCTATGGCACTGGCTTTGATCTTAGCGTTATGGAAAGTATTCAGACCGAATATGTATGTACATAATGCAACTGAGATATTTATCTATGGCGGACTAGCTGCGATATTTGTTCCTATAATGAATTTATTTGCTGCTTTTATGTTATTAGGTTTAATATCAATATATGATATGATAGCTGTATGGAAGAGTAAGCATATGGTTGCTATGGCTAAGTTTCAGACAGAAAGTAACTTATTTGCAGGACTTAGTATATCTTATTCTAATCCTGTTCCTAAGAAAGTTAGTAAAAAGAAGTCAAAAGGTTTACCTCCTATAAGTCCCCCTGCAAAAACTGCAATATTAGGTGGAGGAGACATAGGATTTCCATTATTGTTTGCAGGTGTTGTAATGAAGGGATTAATGTTAACTGAAAGTTTAGCTGTTGGTTTTTTGAAATCTATGATAATTCCTTTATTCGCAGCTATCGCTTTATTTTTCTTGTTGATAAAAGGTAAAGAAAATCAATTTTATCCTGCAATGCCATTTATATCTGCAGGGTGTTTAATTGGTTATTTTGTTATGCTTATCGTGTAAAATTATCAAAAGTACTTTGTTCTTCTTTTGGTTTTAATCGTTTTTCTTTTTCTAATTCTTGATTTAGTAAGTCTTGATTATGATTTAGTTCTTCTAAAGTTAGTTCTCTTGGTTCAAATGGGTGTTTTTTTATACCTTCTTTAGGTTCTTCCATCGGTTCTTCTTTACTTGCTTCTTCATCTATCTCTTCTTCAAGTTCTTCTGGTTCTTCTTCAATAGGTTCTTTATTTGGTAATTCTGGTTCTATTGTTTCTATTTCTTCATCTTTGGTTTCTTCTTTATTTGATTCAGTTGATGCTATTGGTTGAGTATTTTCTTCTTTTTCAATATGTGATTCTTGTGCTTGAAGTTCTTCTTGATGTCCACTGGATTCATTATCTTCTTTTGTTTCTTGTGCAACAGGTTCTGGTTCTTTTCCCATTAACCTTACTCTACGTTCTTCTGCAGAAAAAGTACCGAAAGTTCTTTGGCCTTGACCTGCTGAATATGAGACTGGACTTAATTGCATGCCATCTTTTGCAGCTACTGTTTGTACGCCTGTTTGTTTTTGTATCTCTCTTGAGATATAAAGAGGGTCTGCTTTCATTATATTATTTCCAAAACCAGTTAAGATTGCCAAACGAGGTGCAGCTTTCTTAATTATCTTAACTGCTCCAGTTAGATCTAAGCCAGGATTATTT
>CAYUUQ010000089.1:0-5772 GCA_964447875.1 uncultured Methanosarcinales archaeon
CAGCAAACAAATTCATAACAAAATTATGGAATGCTTCAAAGTTTGCAATGATGCATTTGCAGGACTATAAATGCGAGAAACCAGAAAAATTAGAAGTAGTTGATAAATGGATCTTAACAAAATTAAGTAAAATAATAGAAGCTTCAACTAATTCATTCAACAAATATGAATATTCAAGAACAAAATCAGATGTTGAAAACTTCTTCTGGCATGATTTTTGCGATAATTATCTGGAAATTGTTAAAGACAGACTATATAACCCAGATAGAAGAGGAAAAGCTGAAAGATTGTCAGGTCAATATGCTTTATACAATACATTATTGTCAATAATAAAAATGATAGCCCCAATAATGCCACATATAACTGAAGAGTTATATCAATTATTCTTCAAAGTTCACGAAAAAACAGAAAGTATACATATCTCAAAATGGCCAAAACCATTTGAAATAGATGAAGATGCAGAAATTGCTGGAGAATTGGTTGTATACGCTGTTCAAAAAGCTCGTCAAGCAAAATCTGAAAAAGGCGTAAGTCTAAAAACAGAATTAAAGAACTTATCAATAGTTGGAAAAATCTCAAAAGAAGAATTTGAACTAGTTAAAGAAGATATAATTAATTCTGCAAGAACTGAGAAAATAAGTTATGAAAAACTTAAAGATGATTCTGAATTAGATTATGAAGTTGAGTTGGAACTTTGAACAGCTATCTTTTTCTTTCTCATATTTAAATTAAGAACAGCCACGCCATATTCCTTTATTGTAAATATAGCTGGGCCATCACTTATCCAATAATTTGGGTTAGAAGTAAGTCTTGTGGATAAAGCAATAATATCATCTACCGATAAATCTTCTGAAATTCTACCAGTTGTAGCAAGAGAAGCTGCCTCTGCTGCCTTTTGATCAAGCGCATTATATAACAACCTCAAAACATTTTGTCTTGAAGACTCTGCACATTCCCTTGCATGTGTAGATGTATATGTATCTGCAACATTATAAGATTCGAGTTGACTTACTGCCATGGCAAGTTCTGCTGGTTTTTCATCAGCAAGAGAAGATCTATTACCAAAAACATAATCACATATATCTGTAGGTGTAGCAAGTGCTCTAGCTAAAGTAAGACTACCAAAACAAACTCAAGATGAACCACGACCCTGTACTAATCTCTGCCCAATCAATGGACTTTTACCTGGAACTGGACTATAATGCCCTGTCATTTTTAACCAACCTCACCATTATATAATCTGTATAATATTTATTATCAAGAATGAATTTTTATTTTTAAACTTTACGTAAAAAATACGACAAAAAAAAGAATCAAAGCTTCTTCCACTTAGTTCCTTCTTTAGAATCAATAAGCTCAATACCTTTTTCTTTCAATGAATCCCTAATCTCATCAGCTTTAGCCCAGTCTTTAGCCAAACGAGCGTCATCTCTTTCTTTAATCAATGCCTCAACATCAGAAGAGATATCATGTTTCTGTTCAAAATTCATAACTCCAAGAACTGAATTAAATCTTTTCAAAGTATCTAAAACTTTAACAGCATCTTTTTCACTTATATTAATTTTATTAACTGAACCAATAAATCCAAACACAACAGCCAATCCTTCTGAAATATTAAGATCATCATCCATTGACTTCTCAAAAGAACTTAAAGCATCATCGATCAACTTACTAACTGAAGAATTATCTTCTCCATCCTTAATATCTTGCAAATTAAAAATAAAATCATTCAATTTTTTAACTGCATTAGAAGCTGACTCAATTCCCTTAAATGTAAAATTCAATTTTTGTCTATAGTGAGTACTAATCAACTCATATCTTATAGCCATAGGTGAATAGCCTTTAGCTAAAACATCTCTTAAAGTATAAAAATTACCTAAAGACTTACTCATTTTCTTACCATCAACTATTAAATGCTCGCAATGCATCCAATAATTTACAAATTTCTTACCAGAATATGCTTCTGCTTGAGCTATCTCATTTTCATGATGTGGAAATGTTAAATCAATACCCCCACAATGAATATCAAATGGTGTCCCTAAATATTTCATTGACATAACTGAACACTCTAAATGCCAACCAGGTCTAACCTTGCCCCATTCAGTATCATAAGATATACCCCTCTTCATCTCATCTAATTTTGACTTTTTAAGTAATGTAAAATCTCCTGGATGGTCCTTTTCATATTCATCCATGTCGACTCTAGCACCTGCTTTCATCTGGGATAAATCTATCTTAGAAAGTTTACCATACTCCTTAAACTTAGATAAACTAAAATATACACTACCTAGTTTCTCATAAGCAAATCCCTTATCCATTAAAACCTTAGTAAAATCAATCATATCTTGTATATGTTCAGTTGCTTTAGGATATTTGGAAGCAGGTAATATACCTAATGTAGAAATATCAGTCATGAATTCCTTAGTATATTTCTCAGTAAACTTACCTAATTCCCATCCAACTTTTCCAGAATCTCTTATGGTCTTATCATCAATATCAGTTATATTCATTATATGATTAACTTTTAATCCTTTAAAGAGAAGATATCTCTTAAGTAAATCAACAAAAATATAACTTCTAAAATTTCCAATATGTGCAAAATTATAAACTGTCGGACCGCAAGAATATAAACCAACTTCTCCTTTCTTGATAGAATTAAACTCTTCTTTCTTCTTACCAAATGTATTATAAAGTTTTAGTGTCATATTATGCCTCATATAATGTAGTACTTAAATATTTTTCTCCGCCATCAGGTAATATTACGACTATAAGTCCAGAATCCATTGTTTTTGCTTTCTCAATAGCAACATGCATTGCTGCCCCACAGCTCATACCTGCAAAGATTCCCTCTTCTTTTGTTAAACGACGAGCCATTTCAAAAGCATCTTCATCTTTTATTAGTATTTTCTCATCAACTACATTCTTATTATAAATTCCTGGAACATATGCTTCCTTTAATGATTTTAAACCTTGTATCTTATGACCAAAGTTTGGTTCAACACCAATAGTATGTATTTTTGGGTTATGTTGTTTTAGTTTTTTAGAGTTTCCAACTAGTGTTCCAGTTGTTCCCATTGTTGCAACAAAAGTAGTAATTTTACCTTGTGTTTGCTCCCATATCTCTTCTGCAGTTGTATTAAAATGTGCACGCCAATTATGTTCGCTATTGTATTGATCTAGTAAAACGTATTTATCTGGTTCTTGTAAAGCTAATTCGTATGCTTTTTCTATTGCTCCATCTGTCCCTTTATCTGGATCTGTTAACATAAGATCAGCCCCATATGATTTAAGAATCTTTCTTCTCTCAACACTTACTGATTCTGACATAAGAAATAAAGACTTATAACCTTTTGCAGCAGCAACCATTGCTATTCCTATTCCGGTATTTCCAGAGGTTGCCTCCATTATTATCTTATCTTTAGTTAGCTCACCTGTTGATTCCGCTGCTTCTATCATACTTAATGCAATCCTATCTTTTACGCTTCCGCCAGGATTAAACCTTTCTAATTTAGCATAAACTTCCACATTCTTATTTAAATTAAGCTTATTTATCTTAACTAGTGGTGTGTTTCCAATGAGTTCTATTATGTTTTCAGCCATTTTAAAAAATTGAAAGGGAGGACTGGGACTTGAACCCAGGAATATGTGGGTTGCAGCCACACGCCTTAGCCACTTGGCCACCCTCCCTTATGAGTATATCTATAACAATGCAAGAATTCTAACAACAACAAAATTGATTTACCATCATTCTAAAACAATAAGAATAAGTAGTGATTTTTAAATGTTTTTATTTTGTTGTTATTTTTCTGTATTTAACTCCATTATTGTTGTAAATAAGATGTATATGTCCTTCTGAGTCTGTTGCCATTGCACACTTTGATCCAGAACCAATATTAATCGTTTCTCCAAAATTATTGGCACCTTCAATAGTGATATATTTTAATTTAATCTGATTATCTGCAGAAGTCCAACAAATAAATGCTCCGCCACCATGTGCCGGCGTTAATTGAGGACTGTATCTTCTCATGCCATTTCCAAAAGCTGCTGCATTTGTATCAATTACATGAAGACGATTATTAGGGTAAACTAAATTAGTACCATCAAACATATTTATAACAATATTACCATACCCTGGTCCACGTCCAGTAGTCATATAAATTGCATTTGGATTCTCGAGATCTATCCCAATATCCATATAATTTCCATCATCCCCTTGTTCAGGATATGCGCCAAAACTAGACCACTCAATATGAGAAGAACCACTATCTTGGCGTATTGAATTTTGATAGCTCCAATCTGTTGCTATATGCATAACACCTGGTTGCCCTTCGCGAGAACTTATTTCAAATTCTTTCTTTTCGCCACCGCCAATTGAATTTACAAGTCCACGTCTGACTTCAGCTCTACTTTTATCTACTTGAACAAAATTACCTTGATCATCTGCTAAAAAAACACTATTGGGATAATATGGATCAACTGAAATTCTACCACCAAAAGAATACTTTGAATTGTGACTTATTCTTCCAAAAGAACTAACCTTACCATTTGGTGGATTTTTTATATCATTAACATAATGGATTGAATTACCAATCCCTTTGGAATCAGGTGCACGTCTTGTCCAAACAGATACAGAAACCCATGCACTATCTTGTGAATCTATTTTTACTTCAGGACCTAAATTCAAACCTCCTGCATTATAAGCAGACATATAATTATTATAATCTTTCCCATCTGTAAAGAAATTACTAGACCAACTGCCCCCTATCTTATGATAATTATAAATCTTATCAAGACCTAAATTTGCAAATATGTGAGGTTCATTGTTTGAATCTGTTGCAATACTCATGGTACCATCTAAAAAGTTTCCAACGCTTTCTTCTTCACCTATTTTATCAATCTGGGTTCCACCACCATAATTAAATAAGCTATAAAGATAACCTTGAACAGGTACAGCATCGCTTAAATCATTTGCTTGTTTTAAAAATGACCATGAACCATCCAATTTACCATCAAGATCTACAAAAAACCATTGTGAATCCTTACATTGGGAATGTGAAACAGAACCGCATTGAGGACAAGTAGTTGGATTCTCTATAAACTCACAATCGCCAAATGAATTAGGATTAAAAACATTACTTATGTCAACTGCACCATCACCATTATAGTCTGCAAAAACAGGAATTTCACTATACAAATAATTGGGAACACCATGAGAAAATGATCTTTGAGCCAACCATAAATATCCATCTGTAGTTCCATTAGAATAAAGAGGCATTGAAAACTGTTCAGGCTCTGCATTACTATAAAGGATAAAACCAAGCATATTATCACCTAAAAAGCTTCTCCCATACATAGTAGCAGTATCTATATCCTTTCTAAATACTGCAATATCTGCTTTTCCATCTCCATCATAATCTGAAGGTATAGGAAAATCATCTTCTATTCCAAAATGATAATTTCCATAATCATCTAAACCAGAATAAGTATTTCTTGAAGAAAGATATTGGGGTTCTTCATCGCTAAAAAAAATCCACCAGTTGCCATTTTCTGGGTTGAAAAAAGCTAGATCTGCTAATAAATCACCATCATAATCTGCTGCAACAGGTATAAAATCTTCATTTCCCCATTGATAGTTTCCTGCACTTAGCCTTACCTGAGTACTTGCAGATGAAAGATAGCTAGGTTCAAAAGAACTAAACTTTATCCACCAGTTGCCGTTTTCTGGGTTGAAAAAAGCTAGATCTGCTAATGAATCACCATCATAATCTGCTG
>CAYUUQ010000090.1:0-5748 GCA_964447875.1 uncultured Methanosarcinales archaeon
AAGATCTAACTCTAGCATATGTTCTTTTGGCCCTTTTTCTCGGCCAGAACTGCATACTTCCACTTCTTGGGAATCTTGTATTTGGCATTTTAGATTACACTCTCTAGTTTTTTTATTATGATGAAAAAAGCCTTTTCGTGAAACTTTATAGAATACATTAGTTGTGTACTGAAAAAGTTTCTTTTCAGGCGTGTTTTCTTAGTATTTACCGTTTAAATACTATTATTTATAGTATTTGGGAACATGGTTCTGTTTATAAAGGTTGCTATTTAAATAGCTTATTTAGAATTATGTTGATTTTCGTCTTCTTTTTTAGATTGTGTCTTTTCTATTCTTTTTTCGTTTTCACTTGAAGGTTTTTTTGGCTTTTTTCTCTTCTTATTTTCCTGATTATGGGCTTTTACTTTAATTATAGAATAGTTAACAGGATTTTTGATCTTTTTACATAGGTTATCTGGTGTACATATTCTTAAATCCTTATAATACATCTGATTTTCGCAGTTTGGAGGAAGAATCTTCTCTTTTCTTTGTTTATAATGTCTGAGTTGACCCATGAGTATTGTCTCTCTTATTGGCTCTTCATTTACTTTATTCCATTCTTTTAGCCTTGCTTCTATCATGTCATAACTCCAACCACATTTGGATAAGAAGTTTACTAATACAAACATGCTTCTTTTTTTACCATCTTTTAATCCCTTGAATATGTTGTTTACACACGGAGGAAAGAAGTCTTCAGGGATTGCTTCTTGTAATTCAAAATATTCTTGAGTGGGTTTTTTCTCAACTTCTTCCTCTATTTTTGGTTTATAGTCAAAGGCTTCAATTATTAACATCTTTCCTTCCTCTTCTTTGACATTAGTTCTATCTAAGAAAGGATATTTTCCTGATTGAACGTTATTTGGATGAGCATTAATTTTTTCAAATTCTAAAACTTTGTCTGGATCAATAGGTATAGAAACTAAACCAGATTTTTCATGTAATGAATACAAGCCACGGAAAAGATGTCTATTAGATATAAGTAGTGTATCAATAGCTAAGTCTATTTTTTTTATTATGTTTGAATTTTTACATGTTTTACATCCAGACTTAGTATTGTGTTCGATCTTTTTCATTATTTTCTTGCATTTAGGACAGACCATGAACTTTGTTTCTTCTTCTGTTGAAACATGATTATCACAATTCTCACAAATAAACTCAGTTTTTTGTTTTTTTGCTTGTTTTATCTCTTTACCACAATTACTACAGATTTCTTTAGAGAATTCTTCTATGTTTTTGTTATTCTCTTTTAGATATTGTTGAAAACTTTGGCTATTACTGATTTTTTTAGATAATTCATAATCATTATCTTTATTATCTATAAGGTCCATAAGATACATTGCTATTCTTCTTACACCTTCTGGAAATAATAATCTTGTTTCAGTTAATTGTCCATCATACATTATCTTTTTTGGAAATGCTTCAAACGGAACACCAATATGAAATCCCTTATTGCCTGAGAACTTACAAGTTATGGATTTAACACCATGTTTCTTAAGAGTTTTAATTAATGCATCAGTTATTAATTTTGTTGAGTTCCATTCAAGAAAATCAACATCTAAAACAAAATCCCAACCCTTTCTTAGACGTTCTACATCCTTTTGTTTCATATCTGGAGCTATGTGTAATGGATTAAACCACAATTCTTCAGAAGCATGAAATGACGTGGCACCTTGTTTTGCCAGTTCCATTATATCTCTTGGATATTTTAGTATGTCTGGACGTTTGCCAAAGCCTTTGTCTCCAAACTTAATTGCTATTTCTCTATCTTTAGAAGATTCAACTATTTCTTTTTGTATATCTTCTCTTTTATAATGGCGTAGAATTGTGCCGAAGTCCATATCTTACCTTGGAAAATAAGATTTTTTATAATTATTTTGTTTTAGGGAAAGAAATATAAGTAGATACTTCTAATATGTATAAAAATGAAAAAGATTGTAAGACATGTTTTAGGTTGGACAATAATTATATTAGGAATACTTAGTCTTCCAACTCCAATTCCTGGACTGCTAATAATATTTGCAGGAATGGCAATATTAGGTATAGAGAAAGAGAGAAATATTTTTTATAAACTTAAAGATAAGATAAAAAGATGGAGAAAAAAATAGAAGAGATTATTTCTGAATTGAAAAGTTCTAACAAATTGATTATTGTTGAAGGCATTAAAGATAAAAGGGCACTTAAGAAATTAGCTGTTAACAATTATATTGTTGTTCTTTCAAAAAAACCCATATTTGCAGTTATTGAAGATATATCTAAGATAACTAAGGATGTAGTTATACTTACTGATTTTGATAAGAAAGGAAAGGAGTTATACGGTAAGTTAAATTCCGGATTGCAACGGCTGGGAGTTAAGGTAGATCATTATTTTAGGGAATGGTTGCAGAGGAATACTAAACTTTCACATATTGAAGGAATAGCTAAATATATTAAAAATCTTGATTAATTTCATAGTCCCAGTCTTATTTTATTCACGTCGAGAAAATAGTCTTATTATTGTTTTTGGGACTGAGACTATAGTTAAATTTAATTCAAAACAATATGTTTTTAAATATAAGAAATATACTTAATGTAGGTGGTTTTGATGGGAATAGAAAATCAATTTAAGACTGTAATTTTACTTGGATTATTAACTGCTTTATTATTGTGGGTTGGCCAGTTAGTAGGTGGGCCACAAGGACTAACTATTGCTATTATATTTGCTGTTATTATGAATTTTGGAAGTTATTGGTTTTCTGATAGAATAGTTTTAGCAATGTATGGTGCTAAAGAGGTTAAGGAAGCAGATGAAAGAGATTTATTTAGTATGGTTAGGGAAGTTAGTCAGATGGCTAAAATACCAATGCCTAAAGTTTATATCATGAATGCTCCTTATTCAAATGCTTTTGCAACAGGAAGAGATCCTAATCATGCAGCAGTTGCTGTTACTCGTGGAATAATGGAATTATTAGATAACTCGGAATTGAAAGGAGTTATTGCTCACGAAATTTCCCATATAAAGAATAGGGACACATTAATACAGGCGGTTTCTGCTACAATTGCAGGAATTATCTCCTATGTTGCAATGATGGCACGTTGGGCAGCTATGTTTGGAGGCTATGGTGGTAGAGATAGAGATAATGGTTCAGGTTTAGAATTTTTAGTATTAGCGATTTTAACACCACTACTTGCAGCTATAATACAGATGGCGATATCAAGATCAAGAGAATTTTTAGCTGATGAATCGGGAGCTAAAATATTACATTCAGGTGTAGGGCTTGCATCAGCATTAGAAAAATTAGAAATGGGTAAAAAACGTGTTTCTTTAAGACCTACAGCTCAAACTCAAGCGACAGCACATTTATTTATAGCTAATCCTTTTAGAGGAGCGGGGTTTTTTCAGATCTTTTCTACACATCCCTCCACAAAAGAGAGAATAAAGAGACTAAGACATATGAGTTTCTAAAACAAACCTTTATATAATATTAATTCTATTTTAATTTTAACCAGGGGTGGTAATATCAAAAAAATAATTTTATTTTTAATAATAACAATTTTAGCTTCATCAATAAATTATGGTGGAGAGCTTATTTTTGAAGATGAATCAACAACTACAATAACAAAAGTATATGTAGAAAAACCAAACTTTGAAGTTTTAGATGAAGAAGGTTATGAAACATTTACTATAATAAAAGATGCAGAGATGCCTGTTTTTTATGAAGGAACATTAATAAAGTTAGAAAGTAAAGATTTAACTGAATTAGTGAGAGTATTGTATAATTTAAAAACAAAAACAGTAATATTTTTTTCAGAAGATTCTAATATCGCTGAAGAATTAAAACAATTTAATCTTGTTGAAGTAGATATAGTCTAACTCTTATATTCTTCATCCAATACTCTTCTTATCTGTTCTGCTTTTTTGGGTCCTATCTTGTCGACTTTTTCAAGTCTTTCGTGTTTTGCATTAAAGATCTTTCTTACTGTCTTGAATTTTTTTAACAGAGGTTTTGCAAGTGTTGCACCAATACCTGGAAGAGAAGCAACTATATACTCTTGCCATTCTTTTAATGACATTTCTCTTTTTTATGCTTGAGATGAAAAATCTTTTGGAGTTTCTGATTGTTCTCTTTTTGCGATGATATAGAATAATTCTGCTGTTTCCTTTGATGTTTTTGTTTGTATTATAGGAATACCATAACTTATAGTTATTGTAGCTAGCATGCCTTTTATCGAGTTAGAATGAACATTTCTCACAGAATAAATATTTTCTTCGCCTTCTATTATAATTAGCGGCCTTTCAAAATCATTTTTTAATTGTTTTATTTGCTGTAATAATCTTCCATCGACAATTGAATCGACAAAATCTTGAACAGTTTTGTATTCTATACCACAACGGGAACTTAGAAGATAGTCACCATTTTCCAAAATATCTAATTTTATTTCTACTGGAAGATCTATTAGTTCTTTTATAACTTTAGATGCTTTTTCTCTATGATCGACAATGATCTTTACTTTATTTTCTTCTTTTGTATATTTATCTAGTGTTTGTGTGTGTTTTGTTAAACTAATACTTTTTTTTATACTATCTAAGTTTCTGTACATTCGTTTTTGTTTATGGTGGGCTGACCAGCGATATCCTTCATCACGAGTATGCGCCGCCATCAAAATTATAACGTGACCTTTTTCTTGTCTACCTGTACGACCTTTTCTTTGGATATGTCTGATTGCAGAAGGAATAGGTTCATAGAATATAACTAAATCAACTTTAGGAATGTCTATTCCTTCCTCACCAACTGAAGTTGCAACTAAAACATTGAATTCATTATTACGAAACTTATCTAAAACAACTTTTTGTTCTTTTTGGGATAATCCTGTTTCACCTTTTTTTGTTTGTCCGACGAATAATTCAGCTCTTACTCCTTCAATATTATTCATCTTTTCTTTTATATCCAGAGCATTATCTCTGTATTGATTAAATATTATCAGTTTGAAATCTTTATTTTTCTCAACTTCTTTTCCAACAATTTTTTGAAGTTCTATAAGTTTAGGATGTTCTATTTTCTCGTTGTATAAATTTTCAGTTTTAATTAATGCAGCTTTGAAATTAGGATCTTTTGCTATATTTTTTAAAGCTTTAACTTTAGTAGTCATGGAATCAGAATACATCTTATTTAGGTATTTATATAACGGGATTATTCCCTGAGTTTCTAATAGCTCTAATGCATGCTGCATTTTCATTATCTCTGCGAGAACTGATATTCCATTCCATATTATTGGATCTCGTTCACCTGAAGCTGCCCTTCCTCTTAATTCAGCTTGTAATGCTAGTAGGTCTTTTTTTCCAACATATTTTAAGTCAACATCTTTTCTTTTTATCATTCCAGATTTTTTTAGTTTTAAGATACGGTCTTTAAGAAAATCATTAAGATATTTTTGAGCTTCTAAGAAAATTGGTGGGAGATTTACCGGAATCCAGTCAAGTTTTACTTCTTGAATGTATGGCTTTACGTCAGGACTTTCATCTGTTCTTATTTCAATTTCTTCAATGAATAAATTGTTACAAACTTCTTGAATTTTAATCATATCTGAACCTGGAGAAGCGGTTAAAGCCAATATTCTTGGAAATCTTGCACGTTTTTCATATTCTTTAGCTACAAAAACATAAGCATAATCTCCAACTGCGCGATGTGCTTCATCTACACCTAATAATGAAACATCTTCTAGTTTTATTCT
>CAYUUQ010000091.1:0-5729 GCA_964447875.1 uncultured Methanosarcinales archaeon
AATTGAGGAGCAGGTAAACTCTCCATATTAACAGCACCGATTATAGGATAATCTAGCATAAGCTTCTCAAGTTTAGCTACAATGTCTTTTTTATATTGAGCTACGTGTGCCATCTTCACTTAGCCTCCTCAGGTTTTTCTTCAGGAGCCTTTTCTTCTGCTTTAGCCTCTTCAACAGGCTTTTTCTCTTCTTCCTTAGGAGTCTCTGCCTTTTCTGTTTCTTTCTTTTCTTCTATTTTTGCGTCTTCTTTGGCGCCAATAACAAAAGCTTTACCCATAGTAAGTTTTACCATAGATTTCTTGATATTGTGTTCACCATTATGTAATTGGTGAATTAAAGCATCATAAAGTGTAAGTATATTGTCAACTACTTCATCATCATTTTGTTCTTCTACTCCAACACCAACTTGTATAACAGGCTGATTTTTTGTTTGGATTTGAACAGTTTTTTGAAGTTTCTCATATAATGGTTTTAAGTTTGCATTTGGAGGAACAACACATCCTGCTTTAGGATTTGGCATCTTTCCTCTTGGACCAAATACTCTACCAAAAGCTGTTGCTATCTTTGGCATTATTGTAGCTTGAGCAATGAAAAAATCGTGTTTATTAGCTAATTTCTTAGCTTCTTTCTTAGATTTTTGATATTTTTCAAATTCAGAATCAGTTATTACTTCATCACACACTTCTTTAGCTTGATCAGATAATTCATTACCAACTAAAGCACAAACAGAAACCTTTTTTCCTGTTGGATGATGCAGATTAACAAAATTATTGACTAATTGGTCTGACTTCTTCATGTCAATACCTCTTAGAGTTATGATTAGGTCTATTCTTTGTTTAAAATTCCTTTTAGGAGAACTCTCTTTTACTTTTTTTATTGCTTGTTTTATATCTTCTTTTTTCATTTACCTACCCTCCTACTCAAGCATACGCCCAGTAGTTATACGGGATTACTTAGTTATTAGGAAATCAATGTTCATTTATAAACCTTATTGTTTTGTAAAGCAAAACATAATGGTTTGGAAGCTTGCTTCCAAAAGCTTAACGGTTTTACCTGCCAAGCCTATGGGCGACAGCACCTTTAGTTACAGCACCATAATTCATCCGAACAGCATATAAACAACCTTCAATACCTTGTAAAACATTTCTAGTTGTAATTATATTTTCATCTCTAATATATGGAACATCTCTTACTACACTTGCCCCTTTTCTTTCTAATTTATTTAGGTGGTCTGGGTGTGTTGTAGCTTCTCGTCCACCTAATAAACCAGTCTCAGCAACAACTAAAGCTCCAGTACAAACACCTATTAAATACTGTAACCCTGAACTATACTGTTCTGTTATAAATCTTAAAGTACTCGGGTTTCCCCCTTCTCCTCCTCCATTTCCACCAGGAACAACTAAAATATCAAGTTCAGGTGTAGCATCATAAGTCATTGTTGGAGTTATGGGCATTATACCAGATAGTCTTAACTTATCACTCTTCTCACCTATTAAAAATATATTATCCATTTCTTTACCTTTGCTAGCTAACTCATCATTCATAGCACTAAAAACATCCATTGGTCCAACTACATCAAGCGCTCTTGCTCCATTATATACTAAAATTCCTATATGCATATTTAGTGAAGAACGCTTTATGATTTAAAAATATTAGTAAAATTTATCAACTTCTCTTACTATTATACTATAAAATGAACAAATTATTCAAAAAATTTGAAAAAAACTTAAAAAAGATGGGTTTATGGGATATTGCCTTTGTGAAGTGGTCTTCCTTCCTTATAGGCACAATAGTTGGTGCATATGTAGCAGGATTTGTTAAAACATATGTAGTAATAATAGCAGTAGTTGCTATATTATTAATAATAAGACCAACAATGAAGTTTTTGAAATAAGAAAACTAAATATTTTCTCTAACTTTCAAAGAAACTTCCCCAAACTCGCAATTTTTACATGTCCAATCCATATAGACATAGTCATTTATTAGATATCTGTTAGAAATATCTACAACTTTAGATCTTACTAAAGCATGACCCGGAACAAAAACAAACTCTGTTTTGATACCTATAGCTTCTAAAAGATTAACAAGTAGAATAGCTCCATCTTCACAATCTCCCCCTCCAACAGATAAGAATTCTTTAGGGTCTTTGATATATTCATCATCTACTGGGTCAGAGATATATTCATAATTATCTCTAACAAAATAATATATTGCCTTAACTTGGCATATCTTACTCCCTTCACAACTAATTGTTGCGATCATGTCAGCTGTTTGTTTGATAACAGAGTCAGACGGATTAACCAATTTATAATAATCATTTCTTGTAGCAACATTATAACTCTGATTCAATACTCCAATATAAGGCAGTACTTCTTCAACACCAGGAACTTTAGATGGTTCAGGATCTAATGCAGCACCATAAATAGAATAAGTCCAACTTAATATTATCAATAAAAGAAACACTGAAGTGATTATTCTGAGTGGCCCTTTAAACCAAGGATCCTTTAATCCCTCATCCAGTTCTTCTTCTATTTCTCTTATTTCTTTTTCGTCCATTATATCATTTATTTATTCAATCTTTAAAAACTTATTCTTTAGAATATCAATTAACTAAAATAAAACATCTAAACAGGATCAATATGTATAAATGCTTTATCTACTCCTGCTAAACTTTCTACTAAATCTTCTACTTTCTTTCCAATATCATGAGATTTCTTAGTATTCAAACTTTTATCAACTTCAATATTTATCTCAATATGTATAAAATTTCCAACATAATGTGCTCTGATATCATTCATACCTTTAACACCCTTAACACCACTAACTATCTTTTTTATTTTCTCAATTCTTTTTTTAGATGGTGCTTTACCCATCAGATAATCAATATTCTCTTTTCCTATATCATAACCAGAATAAATGATAAATAATCCAACTATTATAGCAGCTATTGAATCAAATAAATAAAAACCATTCATATAAAGTACAACTCCTATTAATGCTACAAAACTTACTAAAACATCATTTCTACTATCGATTCCAGAAGCTTTTATTGCAGGACTATTCAACTTTTTACCTTCGCTTAAAAAGTGCACAGCCATAATTAACTTAACAATCATAGTAAATGCTAAAACACCTATAGCATAAATTCCCATAATCTCTTTTTTATCAAATATTAATCCCTCAATGCCTTCTCTTATGATCTCAAAACCAATTATTCCTGCAAATATTGCAACTACAACACCAGCTAAAGGCTCTGCTCTGTGATGTCCAAAGGGATGCCCTTCATCTGCTTTTTGATTACTTACTTTAACAGCGATAAATATAGCAATAGAACTTACAATATCAATTAAAGAATTAAAAGCATCAGACAATACTGCTAAACTATTAGAAATAAGTCCAAAAATAAACTTAAGAGTACACAATATTGCATTTAGTAATATTCCCAAAATAGTTATTCTTGTGCTTTTATGCATATAAGTGATTAAACTTCTTTTATATATAAATTTGATCTTTTCATAATATTAGAAAACAACAACATGATATTATAATTAAATAATTACTTAATTATAATAATAAGTTAATTATTACCCCACTTATCTCAGAAATAATAGAAATATTTATATAATAAAAGTATAGATTAGTATGTAAATAGTAAGTATTTAGTATATATTTAGTATATAAACAGTAATAAATATGACCCAAATAAACTTTTCAATAAAAGACGAACTAAACAAAAAACTAGAAGATATTTCTAATCAGCTAGGTCTTGCTAAATCTGATTATATCAAAAGCCTCATTATCGAAGATATAAAAAAATACCTCTTAGATAATGGAGGTAATAAAAAATGAATAAACTGCTGGCATTACTAATGGCGTTGTTTATTATCCCAGTAGTTTACGGAGCAACTATAGATTTGTCTTCTCCTTCTACAATAATCCAAGGAGAAACAGAAACAGCTAGCTTTGTAATAAACTCTGATGCAGTATTCAATGGGGTAGTCTACCTTTCTTACAGTAATATCGAGTCATCAGTTGATAGTGTAGCCATACTAAACACAAGTTTTAGTGGAAGCGGCCCTTACGAATACCAATTTTCTTGGGATATATCTGGTATAACTGCAGATGATTATTCAATATCATCAAATCTTGAGAATGAAGCTAATAATACATTAGCGATTGATAGTATTCAAGGACAAGTCACAAGTTCTGCTCCAATCATTACATATAAGTCTCCAACTGGATATATAACTTCAAAATCTGTAACACTAAAACTAAATACAGATGAAAGTTCAACTTGTAGATACGATACATCAAACGCAACAATCTACGAAAGCCTTTCAAATAAATTTAACTAGCTTACTGAAATTAGATGGTGGAAATGGCGGTTGGAGCGCACTTGCACAAGGATATTCTACAAGTGCTTCATGGGCTACTTTTGTTGACGAGACTGATGAAGGAGATAGAGCTCATACTTCTGAGCAAGTTGGTGCTATTTCTTTTGAGACAACAGGTTTAATTCCAATCAGAAAATATGCGTCTTCTTTACCAACTATCAGTTCACTAGGTGATGAAGAGGGTCCAATTGCAGAACAACAAGGCCAAACAGAAATTGATGGACTTATTACATTATTCTTTGATAGTTATAACATATCGGTTGGCAATTATTCTGCTGTTTCTATTGCAAATAATACTAATTATAATCCAGGTTATAATATAACTTATTTTAGGGTAACTATTGATGAGACAGGACCGTCTGTAAGTCTTTTATCTCCTGATAATGGTACACAGATTGCTACAAATAATATAACATTTTATTATTCAGTTAATGATGCTCTTTCAGGCATAACCAGCTGTTCCTTTGTATGGGATGGGACTATTGTTCAGACCAATAATTCTATAGTTGAAGGGCAAACAATGAACTTTACTTTAGAGAATCTACCAAATGGACTTCATGAATGGGGAGTTAATTGTACTGATGATTCATCTAATTCAAATGTGGGTGCCTCTTCTGTTTGGAATATTACAATAGCTATCGATGTAAATCCACCTATAGTAACTCTTCAATCCCCAACAGAAGGTTATAACGATACAGACGGCTCAATTACATTTAACTACACTGTTGAAGATGACTTCAACGGAATTGAAAACTGTAGTTTATTAATCAATGGAGTTATAAATCAGACAGACTATGAAGTAAGCCCATCAGTTGCACAAATATTTAATATTACAGGTTTAACAGATGGAGACTATACTTGGGCAGTTGAGTGTTATGATAATTCTTCTGCTAAAAATTCAAATACATCAGAGACTAGAAATTTTGATGTTATCTTGGATTATGGGCAACCATCAATTACATTATTGTATCCACAAAACGGTTCACAGTTTGTAGATGATAGCGTTACTTTTGTTTATAATGTTAATGATTCAATATCTGGTATATCTAATTGTAGTTTAATAATCAACAATAATATAAACATGACCAACTCAACTGTTTTAGAAGGCATCAATCAAAGTTTCCAGGTAGTTGGTTTTTTAGATGGCAACTATAATTGGAGCATAAACTGTACTGATGACTCTGATATTAGTAATACAAATTCTTCAGTTACTTATCATTTCTTAGTTTCTCCTGACAATGTTCCTCCAGTAATTAATCTAGAAGGCCCACCAGATGGGATTGAAGATGTTGATGGAGATATTAGTTTTACATATACTGTAACTGATTTAGCTTC
>CAYUUQ010000092.1:0-5701 GCA_964447875.1 uncultured Methanosarcinales archaeon
GGGAGACCCAAACTATGGCTATAGTCAATATCTTGGTTGGAGAATAACAGCTGCCCCAGGAATTTACAATATCACAATAAAATCAGGAGTTCATCATTTAGACAGCCCACCAATAATTTCAAGGGTTGTTAATGTCGTTGGACCACCCTCAACTCCAAGACTAACAGTTTGCGAGTCAGGTTGTGATCATACAACTATACAAGATGCAATTGATGATACAACCACAATAAATCACATTTACATTTACAACGGAACCTATGAGAGATTTATATTAAACGAAAAACGAAGCTTAATAATAGAAGGAGAAGGAGAAGATAAAGTGTTTATACAAGGTAATAGCTTCAATTCAAATATAGTATTTCAAAACACAAATAATACAGTAGTAAAAGGTATGACCTTAAGAGATGGATGGCATTCAATATGGATGGGCAATTCTCACTTTAACAACCTATCAGACATAAAAGCATACAGCAATAATGTGAGCAGCATTACATTGTACTTAAGCTCTGATAACTGGTTAAACAATTTAGATCTTCACAATAATGATGTTGATGGAATATCAATCTACAAATCTAACGATAACTTAATGACCAATATAGATTCTTACAACAATCTTTTTGAGGGTATTTACATAAACAACAGTTATGGAAATGTTATAGATAACTGTAACCTAACTAATAATAAAGAAGGAATATATGAGGAAGGAACTGGTTCAAATACTTTTACCAATAATGTGATGCAATACAATAGGTATGGAATATTTTTTAACCACCATCAAAACCTAGATGATAGTACTATCTCAGGAAATGAATATATGAATTCTATATGTGATGTTGATTATATAAATACAGCTACTAACTGTTATTATGACTCCACTACTCCAGCTAGAATAACAGACTTAGTTGCAACTATCGGTTCAACTAATAAAAAAATAATATTAAACTGGACTTCTGTTGGAGATAATGCTCTATGGGGAACTGCTTCAAATTATATATTAAAATATAATACTGTAGAAATAACTGACGATAATTGGGATTCTTCAACAACATATGCTCAATCTTGGACACCATTAGTTAACAACCAAAATGAAAGCAAAACATTAACGATGCCTAATTATGATTACTATTATTTTGCAATCAAAGCTCAAGATGACGTAGGTTTAAACTCAACCATCTCTAATTCTGCCCATAACATAAGCCCAGAATACAATATTTATGTTAGTTCTATGAATTGTACTAATGCCAGAACTGGTTATCTTTGTAACTACAAGTATGCAGGAACTACAAATTATTTTTACGATACTCTTAGCCTGAACGGATCCATAATTAACGCAGGTAATATAGACAGACAAATATTAGTCGAAGCAAAACTAAAGAATTCAACTCATGAATCTATAAGAAATTCAACAACTATCTTTGTGCCTAAAGAATCAACAATAACTTTAGAAAATCTAATCCTTCCAGTATACTCTGAAAGACACGCATCTGCTTATTCAGTAAGACTATATGTCGGAAATTCATACAAAGAACAACTAAATGTTAAGTTTTGGTCAATAAAAGAAAATACAGATCTAAAATGGTATGATGATCGATTATATCCTAACACAACTCAACTAGAAGATAAATCATTTTACGTTGGATTCAGGATGAAAAACAATAATACTCAAAAAAGTTATTTTGATTATCCATTTAAGATAATGATAAATGATACTTTCTCTATAAACACAACTATTGGCGGAGCTCAAAACTCATGTAACAACGAAAATATTTCATGCATATACAATTTATCTATGCAAACAGGCTATACAACTGAATATTTTTTCTGGCAACTAGATCCCTTACCTATAGGCAATTATAATATATCTGTAGCTGCAGGACAACATAGTAATGATAGCCCACCAATAATATCTAGAATTATTGAAGTGCAATAAAGAGAACATTTTTAAACTAAAACATTCTAATTTTCTCAAAAGGGGTGGATTATGCCAAGAAAAAAATTAAAATTACCTAAACAGAGGACTTTTCAGGCTCCAGCTAATATTCTAAAGAGAGCTTTAGCTTTTTTCTTCGATTTGATGATAATAAGCTTCATAATTTATCCATTAGAAAGTGTACTCAGAAACTTTATACCTGAAAATGCATCTTACTCTGAAGCTTTTGCAATAATAAATAATCCAGAACTTATTCCTATAATAACAACAATCTCAATAATGATATCAATAATAGCAGTAATATATTTTACAATCTTAGAATACAAATTCCAACAAACATTAGGCAAGATGATAGCTAAGATCTATGTTGTTTCAGATAACAAGAAATTATTATTCTGGCAATGTTTAGTAAGAAACCTATTCTTATTACCGTTCATACCATTTATCTTATTATGGGTCATTGATCCAATATACATATTATTTACTAAAGAAAATAAACGTTTTAGTGATATGCTTGCTAAAACAAATGTGATTGAAAATTATTTGATGTGAGGCTGATATAAAATGAAAAAAAGATGGATGTTTATCATAATATTTCTTGTTATACTTTTCTTATTTACTTCTTTTATAGCAGGAATTGTCTCTTTATTTGTAGAAACAGAAGAACCAATAACTGGTAATGTTGCATTAATTCCAATTCAGGGAGTTATCATGACTACAGGTGATTCATTCTATGGCCAAGACATAGCATCTTCAGATAAAATAGTAAAAAACATAAAAAAAGCAGACGAATCTAAAAACATAAAAGCGATCATTTTAGAGATTAATTCTGGTGGCGGAACAGCAGTAGCTTCAGAAGAAGTTGTAAACGCAATCAAAAAAACCAACAAAACAACAGTAGCATATATCAGAGAAATCGGTGCTTCAGGAGCTTATTGGATAGCTTCCTCAACAGACCATATCTTTGCTTCAAGAATGTCAATAACTGGTTCAGTTGGAGTAATAGGTTCATACCTGGAATTCTCAGGCCTCTTAGACAGATATAACATAACCTATCAAAGAATGGTTGCAGGAAAATACAAAGACCTTGGTTCTCCATTAAAAGACATAACAAATGAAGAAGAGTCTATCTTACAAAAACAACTAGATTTAATACATGATTATTTCTTACAAGATGTAATAGAAAGTAGAGGTCTTAAAGAAGATCAGATAAGAAAAGTATCTACAGCTCAAATATTCTTAGGTGTAGAAGCAAAAGACCTTAATCTAATAGATGATTTTGGTGGAAAAGAAGAAGCAACATCATATATAGAATAAAAAATAAATATATCCGCTGACTTAAAAGAATTTAGAGAAAGTAAGTCATTCTTAGACGTACTAAGTGGTGTTATGAACGAGAAATCCTTTTATGTTGGAAAAGGCATTGGTTCTCAGCTTTTAACTCAAAAAAATTCAGAGGTAAAGGTGTGGACATGAAATATTTTATTTTATTATTTACACTAACTCTATTATTAGGCTGTCAACCTTTAGTAGATGAAGATATAAATAAAGATCATTATACTTGTAACACAGATTCAGATTGTGTTCAAGAACAATGTTGTCATGCAACCTCGTGTATAAATGAAAACCATCAACAAGATTGCAGCTTAAGAGCATGCACAATGGATTGTAAACCAGAAACATTAGATTGCGGTCAAGGAAGTTGCTTATGTCAAAATAATAAATGTACAGCTAGTATAGGATGAAAAAGATAATATTTTTACTGATATTTGTACTATTAATTGGAAGCTCTTTTCTAGTTTACTCAACTAAAGATAATCCTTCTAAAGTATCTACTGCAGTTACAAATTCTTTAAAAAATAAAGAAGAAGTTAATGTTATAGTTATACTTAAAGACGAATCTAAATTAAGATCTCGTACTTTATCAACTTTTAATGATTCAGAGTTTAAGGTAAACAAAAGATTTAGAAATGCAATGTCTGGTTATGTAACAAAAGAAGGACTAGAAAAACTTTCAAATTCCCCAAATGTTGAAATAGTAGGAGAAAATGAAAGAGCTCATGCTTTTTTGGATGAAAGTACAACTCTTACAAACGTTACATCTGTTCATAATTTCTCACATGATCTTAATTTTCTTAATGGAACTGGTGAGACTGTATGTGTAGTCGATACAGGGATAGATACAAATCATCCTAATATTCAGGATAAATTAGTTGGCGAATATTGTTATTGTGATGGAGACGAATTATACACAGTAGCAGGCTGTTGTGCAAACAACGAATGGGAGGACACGTCTGCTGAAGATGATGAAGGTCATGGAACTCACGTAGCAGGAATAATTTCATCTCAACATTCTACTTATATGGGAACCTCACCCGGAGCAAACATAGTAGCAATAAAAGCATTAGATTCTACTGGTTCTGGCTGGGTAACAGATATTGTAAGTGGAATTGACTGGTGTACTCAAAATGCTTCAAGATATAATATAAGCGTTATAAGTCTTAGCCTTGGCGGTGGCGCATATAATTCTTATTGTGATGATGATACTGCAGCAACGAGATTATATAGAGACTATATAGATGCTGCTGTAACAAGAAACTTAACTGTTGTTGTAGCTACAGGTAATGATGGAACAACAAACTCTATAGCTTCTCCCGCATGTATTTACAATTCTACAAGGGTTGGAGCAGTATATGATGATGATTTGGGTTTAATGCATTGGTCAGCATGTAATGATACAACAACATCCGCAGGAAAGATTACTTGTTTTACCAACAGAGCAGCATATTTTGCAGATATGCTTTTAGCTCCAGGATCAGTTATAACTTCATTAAGTCATGCAGGTGGAACAACAGATTCATCAGGAACATCACAAGCAACACCACATGTTTCTGCAGCAGTAGCTATACTAAAACAATTCTACAGGCTACAAACAGGTATGACCATGACTAATGCCCAGATATGGTCAACATTAAACTCTACTGGAACAACTATTCCTGATTCATCTACCTCAATGGGTTTTGCAGGACTAGATATACTTTCAGCTATAAGATCCATAGATCAAACAGGTCCAAATATATCTTTTACACTTCCTACACCTGAGTCAAATACTGTTACAACCAATGTTTCTATCTTGATAAATGTATCTGTAAATGATTCAGTACTTAACATAAGCACATGTTGGTTAGAATGGAATCAGACGACAAATTTCTCTATGGATAAGGTAATTAATGGTTCAAAAGCAACCTGTTACATAAACAAGAGCTTATCCACAGGTAACATTTCTTACAAAGTATATGCTAACGATACCAATAACAATTGGGGTGTTTCTCCAGTAAGATACATCGTAAATAATTCTGAACTTTCTATTCAGTCTTTTTATCCTTCTGACTTAAATATAGGTTTAGTAGAGCCACAAAATCTTACATTTAATATAAGCTATATTGATTCAGATAATGATGCTTCTATTTACTGGTATAATAATGGGACAATAGTCTCAACTGCAGATAATTATACATTCTTAGGAAATTATACTTCTTCAGGAGACTATAACATCACAGTTATTATTTCAGATGATTATAACTCAACATCTAAAACATGGAACCTCTCAGTAAACAATACAAACATACAAGCGACAGTATCTAATGTAATAATCTCATCAACAGATCCAGAAAATAGATCTAATGCAACATTATCTGCCACATGGACATTCTCTGATTCAGATAACGGTGTTGCAGAACAAAACGAAACCAAATGGTATAATAATTCGGG
>CAYUUQ010000093.1:0-2363 GCA_964447875.1 uncultured Methanosarcinales archaeon
CTGGAGCAAGCAGCTGTGATTTAGCTGAGAATACTACTCAAGAAGGTACTAATTTGGGAATATGTGTTGATGGTCAATCTGGTTGCGTTGATACATGTAGTGATAGTTTAAATAATGATAATGATTATATGGATGTTAATATGACTATGCCATGTACAGATAATGTAGATTCTGATTGTGGCGGAAGTGAAGCAGGTAGTTGTAATGATACTTTAGATAATGATTGTGATGGTAAGGTAGATAATATTGACGAAGATTGCTGGGAATGTACTTCTGGTGAATCACGTGATTGCGGTACAGGAAATTGTAATGGAACTCAGACATGCCTAAATGGTTTTTGGGATGACTGCAGTACAAGAAATACAGATTGCGGAACTTGCTGTATGTGTGAAGATGATAATACTCCTTCCGAAACATATGATGTAAATCAGTATCTTGATTGTCCTGTTGTTGATTGCGATGGAAATGATACAACCTGCTCTGATTATCATGATGTTCAGGCTTGTGTAGGTTTGGGAATATGTGAAACAAGCTGTAATGATGTTGATTATATGAATACAACAACTATCTGTGGAGGATATCTTTGTTCAAATACTGGAGGAGGAGATGATTCTTATGATGTAACTGATTTTATGCTTCCAAGCCAAGGTTATTGTGATGGAGCAGGAACATGTGATTATGCTATAATCGGAGCAAGCAGTTGTGATTTAGCTGAGAATACTACTCAAGAAGGTACTAATTTAGGAATATGTGTTGATGGTCAATCTGGTTGCGTTGATACATGTAGTGATAGTTTAAATAATGATAATGATTATATGGATGTTAATATGACTATGCCATGTACAGATAATGTAGATTCTGATTGTGGCGGTGTTGAGACAGGAAGTTGTGGAGATGGATTAGATAATGATTGTGATGGTCTAACTGATTATTTTGATTCAGATTGCGGTGATTGTACACCTTCAGAGACTCGTGATTGTGGTAGCCTTGGAACAGGATGTCAAGGAACACAAACTTGTGGTGTAGATGGATCATGGGGAGATTGTAGTACAAGAAATGCAGACTGTGGTACATGTTGTATTTGTGAAGATGATAATAATCCTTCAGAAACTTATGATGGCACACAAGATAATGATTGTGCAGTTGTTAACTGCGATTCGTTAGATACTGCTTGTACTAATTATCATGATGTAAAGATGTGTGTTGGTCTTAATCAATGTGCTAATTCAGTTACCTATTGTAGTAATTATACTTATGAACCAACAACTAAGATGTGTAATTCAACCTATGCTTGTTCAGATTCCAATGCTGGAGATAATTCATATGGTGTAACTGACTTTATGCTTCCAAGCCAGGGATATTGTGATGGAACTGGAACATGTGATTATACTCCAAATGGAACTGTTTGTAGTTTAGATAAAAGTGCAACTCAAGAAGGAACCGGACAAACTATGTGTGTAGATGGGTCTGCTACCTGTGTTGATACCTGTAATGATGGATTAAATAATGATAATGATTATATGGATGTTGCACAGTTGATACCATGTACTGATGCGGTTGATTCTGATTGTGGCGGTGTTGAGACAGGAAGTTGCGGGGATTACTTAGATAATGATTGTGATGGTGCGATAGATAATTTTGATAATGATTGTAATATGGAACCAGAAGTTAAAGATATATTCTTTAATGTTAGTTCAGCATTTGTTGGAGAGAATGTAAGGATATATTGTAATGTAACAGATCCATTAGGTCCTGGATTAGGAGTTAAGATTTGGATGGCAACAAATGATTCAATTGCATGGAATAGACTAGATGGAGAAAGTATGGTTTTAGATACAAGTTTTGTCTCAGGAGACATATATTATTATGATTTTGTTGCTTCGGATGTTGTTGGTCAAGAATATAAAGCACATTGTAAAGCAACAGATGGTTATTATAATGACAGTTATCATGAAAATCCTGCAGAATTTACTATTGCTAATAATGCACCAATAGCTTTAGGATTTGGTTATTCAACAAATTCAAGCGGGATTATCTATATATTTGGAGATAGTACTGATTCTAATGATCAGTCAGAATCTAGTTTATCTAATACATTAAGTATTGAGAATTCTACTCATAATCTATCAAGTAGTATGATTTGGAATCCTAGTTTAGATGATCATTATAAAGAGATGGTTTTAGCTCCAGGAATTTATGCATATACATATACTGTTCAGGATGAATTCGGAATAACTGATGTTTTAACAGGTGTTTTGAATATTGCTGGACCTGATACAACATGCTCTGATGGTACAACACATGATACTTGTTCAGCTACACAACCTAGTTATTGTGATGGAGCAACTGATACACTTATACCT
>CAYUUQ010000093.1:2463-5600 GCA_964447875.1 uncultured Methanosarcinales archaeon
CATACAACTGTGGATGTCCTAATCCTACTGATACATGTGAAGCAAATGGAACATGTACACCTTTAGTTGATACAACATGCTCTGATGGTACAACACATGATAGTTGTTCAGCTACACAACCTAGTTATTGTGATGGAGCAACTGATACACTTATACCTGGATGTGGAGCACCATACAACTGTGGATGTCCTAATCCTACTGATACATGTGAAGCAAATGGAACATGCACTATTGACCTTGGCTGCGTTGAGAAGAGCTATTCTGAATCAACTGAATGTACAGGAAATAAACAGCAAAATGGTTCAGATGAGTTTACATTTGCAATAGGGAATTATAGTATACAATCAACTACAGTTGATATCAGTTCAGTAACTATGTGTAGTACAGATGGCAATTTCAATGCATCTTTTTGTAATAATAGCAGAAATATATACTGGTTTGAGTTTAATGTACTTGATATGGAACCTGGATTTTATATAGAAGTAAATCCTAAATCAGGAGATGATATTGGATTAGTTATGATGACACCTAACGGTAATCAGACAACATTTAATCTTAATGGAACAAGTGGAATGGAGAGCATAATAATCTCAAAGATAAATAAAGAAGTATATTTCCCTGGAAGTACCTGGCCGGGAATGTGGAAAGCTGGAATTGCAGCTTTGGATATAAACTAAGATGAAAAAAATAAATGCATGGATCTTTTGTATGATCTTATTAGTTTCATTAGTTTTTGCAGCTGATGGAAGTATAATCAAATTAGATTGTTCAACATTTGGTGAAACAGATGCAGATGGTGATGGAACATCTGTAGAGGGAGTTGCATGTTTATTAGATTGTGATGATACTAATCCCAACATGTATCCAGGTAATACTGAAATATGTGATAATGGTATAGATGATGATTGTGTTGGCGGAGATAAACAATGTCCTTCCAGTGGTAGTCCTGGAGGTAGTGGAAGTAATAACAACAATAGGGGAAGTTCTTTAGATACATTCATAGAGGTATTAGTTGATTCTAATATCATAACAGAAACAAATTCTAATGCAAGAATACCCATAATAGTTTCATATAAAGGGGCGGGTTCTTATTATAGCAGAGTTCTTAAAAATGTTGAATTAAGAATAGCTGGTTTATCTTCAGATGCATATAAGATTGTTTCTCCAAGAAATAGAGATATTGCTTATGAGAATAGTGAGACCTGGTATTTAATAGTAGATTCAGATAATACTTTTTATGGTAGGTTGTCTGCTATTGCAGATGGAACAGAGTATATAACTTCATCAACACATAAGTCTCTTGAGGGAGAGAGAACATTCTTACTTAGGGTAGACAAAGCACAAGTTAGAGATTCAGGTGATCAGAATATAGTTATTCCTGATACAAGTAATAATCAAGGACAACAACAGCAAGAAACTACTGATAGTGGTTCTACTACTACTTCAAAAGATAGTAGTTCTAAAACAGATGCAGAATCAAAAGAAGGATGTTCTTTTATTGGACTGAATATTGGTAGGTTTATATTATGTTGGTATTGGTGGGCAATTATTCACATTGTATTGATACTTATATTATTGACATTTGCAGTTGTTGATACAGAAAAAGAAGAAAGGATATATAAGAGGAGGAGATTGTTATATGGTTATAGTGGATCACTTATCATATTAATACTGTTACCTTATTTATTTTATCTATTCTTAACACCTCCATTGAATATAGCTATTGTGGTATTTATAGATTTAGTCGCTTTAATTTATTTTATAGCTGATTATTTTAAACCAGGTAAGAAATCGAAACCTAAGAAGGTATTGCCTCAGAAGGATATTAAGAAGATTGATAAGATGAAATTGACTAAAGATGTGCCTGATGTTGAGGTTTTGCCTAAGAAATCAGGTAAGAAGAAGATAACACCTTATGCTAAACATATGGTGAGTTCTTCATTAGTTGAGTATATTAGAGGCCAGCTTAAATCAGGAAATTCTGCAGAATCTATAAAGAATGTATTTTATGGATATGGTTATCCAAAAGATTTTGTTGAACATCTTATATCAGAAGCTAAAAAGAAAGGTGGGAAGAAATGAGGAAGTTGTTAATATTAGTTGTTTTATTGTCAGTTTTTTCATTAGCTAATTGTTGTAAGGTCCTAGGAGACTGCTTTGATGCAGATATTAATGAATGTGGGAATATGGCTGGAAGTTATTCTGCAACAGATTGTGATGTAAATTCTCTATGTGATCGGGTTTATGAATGTTATCCTGGTGAGACTGTTAATTGTACAACAGATCAAGGTAACCAGACAGAAATACCTGGTGAGAAAGCATGTAATTTGAATAAGGTTTTTGGAACATGTGTTATTAATGATACTACTTATTTAGCTTTAATCGATTCAGATGGAGATAATGATCCTGATTCTACTGATTGTGAGATAAATAATCCATCAATGTCTTGGGGAGATTTATCATGTGCACCATTTTATTCTCCTGCTTCAAATAAAGGAGAGGTATTTTTCAGGATACTAATCGTTATTGCAGTTTTATATGGGGCTTTTAAGTTATTTTGGAAGAAAAATAATGAAGTTAAGAAAGTTATTAAGAAGAAAAGTAAAAAGAAATTAAAAAAGATTTCTAAGAAGAAAAAGAAGAAATAATCTTTTATTTTCGTAATATTTTTAAATAAATGAGTTAATTATATGTTAAAATATCAAGAGGTGTTAAATAATGAAAAAAATAGGTGTTTTCTTAATGTTGTTGATGGTTTTAAGTATGTTACCATTAACTTTTGCTGAAGATCTTCCTGCAGAGCCAACATTAATAGCTGAGGTTATTAATGTAGATGTAGTTGAAGATAATGAAACAAACGAAGAAGAAATAATGGAAGATGAAGAAGAAATAGATACTGAAGAAGATGAAACAAACGAAGAAGAAATAGATACTGAAGAAGATGAAACAAACGAAGAAGAAACAGTAGAAGAAGAAGATGAAGACGAAGAAGAAGTTCCTGAGGAAGATGAAGATACTATTGAAGAGGTTTCTGTTATGTACCAAGGTAATGGTGCAGAGATTAGATTATTACAACTGGAAAAGGCAATAACAAATAATATCCTTCATGGTGAGGTTATTATAGCTAAAATAACTGA
>CAYUUQ010000094.1:0-5599 GCA_964447875.1 uncultured Methanosarcinales archaeon
ATATTGTTGGTCCTAAACCAATAAAACTTATAGCTGGAGCAGATTTGATATGGCACCCCTTATCACTTGGGGACGAATACAATAAAGGAATCTATGAATCAGTACAACAGTCTTCTGATACTAGGCCAGCTTCTCAAGGATCTTTTGTTTATCTTAGAATGGTCCCAGAACCTATTGAATTGTGTCCTCATGCTGGTATTGAGCTAGCTTTAACAGATAATACTTTTATTGAAGCTTTATTGCTTTTTCCGCAATGGGGTGTTGAATTTGAAAGAGGAAATAGTAGATATGCTACATGGGAAAAAACTGAAACTCAATCTTGGGATGGAAAGGGAAGTGGTTATTCAGTTTCGCTAAGGCATAATTTAAATAGACAAAAAGATGCATCTGTTTCATTTGGTATTCAAAGAAAAGAGTATGAGATGGGTGACCTAGGGGACATGGATCTGTTTATAATTAGTGGAAAGTATGTTCGAGAGATTTAATGTATAATTAGACTAAGTTCTTGGTTTGTAAGGTATTCTTGTATAATTCTTACATTCAGAACAGTAAATAACTACTTTCCCATCTTTTGTTCTTGTTCTAGAATTAACTCCAGGCATAAGATAAGAATAACAATGCTTACAGAACTTTCTTTTTAGTTTTCCTAATCGCAGTTTATATTTCATAGCTAGCCTTCTAGCTTTTTTTATATATTTGTTAGCAAGTTCTTTATCTTCTTTGAAGATATTATCTGCTTTATCAAAATAATCTAAAACTTTTATTCTAGCTTCTTTTTTAGAGAGTTTCTTCTTAGTCATAAGTTAAAAAATAAGAAACAAGTATTTAATCCTTTTTCTTTTCTTCTAGTGCTTTATTTAAGTCTTCCACTAGCTTGTCTGCATCAATACCGTGAGCAGAACATCCTTGTTCTATGTTTTCAAAATGTGCTACAGCACAGCCTAAGCAACCCATTCCATGTTTTTGGAATACTGATGCTGTTTCGGGATGTTTTTGTACTACTGTACCTATTGCCATTTCTTTTGTTATTTCTTCTGTCATTTTTACACCTCTTCTACTTTTATAGCGTCAACAGGGCAGTTTTCCTCTGCTGATTTGTTGCAGCCAACTTCTTCTACTAATTCTTGTTTTGGGTGAGACTTTCCTTCTGTTAATTCAAAATTATCACATGCTGTACATGCACCACATCCAATACATGTTTCTTGATCAACAATTACTTTAAATGTCATTTTATCAACCTCTTACTATATTGTTATTTGTGGTTATTTAAATTTAATCTTTAACTTGTATTGTGTTATCTGGCCTTTCTACTTTATTAAACTCAATTCCTACTTCTTTTAGAAGATCTTTAGCTGACTCGTCTGGATATTCCCCATAAGTTACATAACGTTTTATTTTAGCATTAGCAAGCATTTTTGCACATAATATGCATGGTGGATGAGTACAGTAGATAGTTGCTCCTTCAATGTTTATTCCATGATTAGCTCCCTGGATAATAGCATTTTGTTCTGCATGAATTGCTCTACAAACTTCATGTCTTGTTCCAGAGGGAATATTGTTTTGGTCTCTTAAACAACCAAGTTCTAAGCAATCTTTTACTCCTGCTGCTGCACCATTATAACCAGTTGTAAGAATCTGCTTGTTCTTTACGATAACAGCCCCAACTTTGTGTCTACGACAAGTAGATCTTTCAGCTACAAGCATAGCTATCTTTAGGAAATAATTATCCCAACTTGGTCTTTTTATTGATTCCATTTTAACTATTAACTTCAATAAACTTTTCAAATGAACGTTCACCTGTTCTTGCAATATCATCTGGAAAACAGCAAGCAGGAAGTTGCCTTTGATTTAAATGGTATTTTAAGCAATCACAACATACTCCATGTCTTGAACAGCTAGTATATGAACAAGTGCAATTTTTTGAATTAGATTCTTTTTTGCATTGCATAATAAAAAGAATAAGTTTGATATTTATAAATTTATGCTCTTAATTCTACACTATCAAAATATGGCTCTAATAATTTCTTGAATTCTTCTAATTCTTTTACATCATAGTGTGGAGAACTCATGAATTCTTGATCTAATGTTTTTTCAAGAACTACAAACTGCTGCAGAGAGTATTTCTTACTACCCTTAAGCCACTCACCAATTTTTACTATGTCTTCACTATCTATTATTTTTGGGTGAATTGTTGATCTAAACTCATAATCTAACCCGGAGTTTCTTATCAAGTCAATACTTTCTTGTAATTTATCCATATCTACTTTTACACCAGAAGATAGATTATATTTCTCTTTAGAAGACTTAATATCCATAGCAATAAAATCAAGTAATTTCCCATCAATAAGTTCTTTTAATAATTTAGGATCTGTTCCATTTGTATCTAGTTTAACTTTATAACCTATCTCCTTTATCTTCTTTATGAATCCTTTGAGATTAGAGTATAATGTTGGTTCTCCACCCGTTATACATACTCCATCAAGAACGTTTTTTCTTTTTTCTAGAAACTCAAATATTTCTTCTTCAGAGATCTCCTGAAGATCTTTAGAATCATTTACTAAGTCTGCATTATGGCAAAAGCCACATCTGAAGTTACATCCACTAATAAAGACAGTACAAGAAAGATAAGGTGGAAAGTCCACCATACATGTTTTTTGTAGTCCTAATATCCTTGGCATTATGCTAATATCTTTTGAGTTTCTTCGATATCTTGTGCTGTGGATATTACTCTATCTCCGTCCATAAACATAACTATTGGAAGCTTAAGTGTTCCATCATCCATTCTTTTTATCTTAGACTTTACTGACTTATCTGAATAATATTTTCTGAACTCTTTATTTCCTTCTGGAGACTTTAGGTCTACTATACTTCCATCTATTGGTTTATCCTTTAGGTAAGACTTAACAGTTTCACATTTCTCACAATGAGGAAATGTAAAGATCTTATATGCGCTGATGTTTGATAGTGTTTCAGCTAGTTGTTCTTGTTCTTGTGTTAACTGTTCCATTGCCATTGGATTAGCAAAAGAATGTTCTTCTGTAAATTCCTCTCTTTCATGGAATTCTTGTTTTTTTCCGTCATTCCAGTTATTTACTGGCCTAAAATATCCTACAACTCTAGAATAAACCTCACAGGGCATAATTTTACTCATCTTAATTCACCTCTTTTACTACGCCATATTTTTCAAGCTCTTCATCAGAATGTTCGTGTGGACATTCAAAATGTTCTCCTGATAGATAGCCATGTACTGGGCATATGCTAAATGTTGGAGTTATTGAGAAATAAGGCAGCTTATAGTTAGCTGTTACTTTTTTTATTAGTTCTCTTGCTACTTTCCAATCTGATATCTTCTCACCGATAAATCCATGTAGTACAGTTCCACCAGTGTACTTGCATTGAAGTTCATCTTGATGATCTAATGCTTCAAAAACATCTTTTGTATAGTTTACGGGTAGTTGTGAACTGTTTGTATAGTATGGTGTCTCTTTTGTTCCAGATGCTATTATCTCTGGAAATTCTTTCCTATCGTGTTTTGCAAATCTATATGCTGTTCCTTCTGCTGGCGTTGCTTCTAAATTATAGATATTTCCAGTTGCTTCTTGGAACTCTTGAAGTTTTGCCCGCATATGATCTAATATTTCTATTGCAAATGCTTTTCCTTCTTTTGAAGTGATGTCTTTATCTTTTCCTAGGAAATTCATACAGCATTCATTCATACCATTAACACCAATTGTTGCAAAATGATGATCTAGGCTTCCTAAATATTCTTTTGTATAAGGAAGAAGACCTGCATTCATATTTTTTGTAACTTCCTTTCTTTTTATCTCTAATGATTGAGATGCTAATTCCATAAGTCTATCAAGTTTTTCAAACAATGCTTCTTTAGTCTTATTTGTATAAGCAAGTCTTGGTAGGTTTATTGTTATAACACCTACTGAGCCTGTTTTTTCACCTGAACCAAATAATCCACCTGTCTTGTTCTTTAATTCCCTAATATCCAGCTGTAATCTGCAACACATGCTTCTTACATCTGAAGGATTTAGTGAAGAGTTGACAAAGTTCTGGAAATATGGTGTTCCATACTTAGCTGTCATGTCAAAAAGAAGTCTTGAATTTTCTGAATCCCAATCAAAGTCTTTAGTTATATTATATGTTGGGATAGGGAATGTGAATATTCTCCCATTCATATCTCCCTTCATCATAACTTCCATGAAAGCTTTATTTATTAGGTCCATCTCTTTTTGATATTCTCCATATTTTGATTCTTGCCTTACTCCACCAATAATGACATTCTCCTCTTTCATATCTTCTGGAACAACCCAGTCAAATGTTAGATTGGTAAAAGGTACTTGATTACCCCATCTTGATGTCTGGTTTATTGAGAAGATAAATTCCTGCATTCTTTGTTTAATCTCTTCATAAGATAAATTATCTCCTCTTACAAATGGAGCAAGATAGGTATCAAATGATGAAAATGCTTGTGCACCTGCCCACTCGTTTTGTAATGTTCCTAAGAAGTTAACCAGTTGACCTAGTAATGCATTCATGTGTTTAGCAGGAGACGCAGCAACTCTTCCTTTAACTCCGTTGAATCCTTTTAATAATATATCTTTAACTGACCATCCGGCACAATAACCAGCGAAAACACCAACACTTAAATCATGGATGTGAAAGTCTGCAGCTCTGTGAGCATCAGCTATTTCTGCAGGATAGATGTTTTCAAGTGTATATTCTGCAATAACTGCTCCAGAGATATGTGCTTGTAAACCAGAGATTGCATAAGAGGTATTTGAGTTTTCTTTAACTCTCCAGTCATTCTTTCCGACATATCCATCAACAATACCTGTTACTTTATCTAAAAAAGCACCTGCTTTACGCATTTCTGCACGTTTACTTCTGTAAATAATATAGGATTTAGCTGTTTTTGAATGACCTGATTTGATTAAAACTCTTTCTACTATATCTTGTATATCTTCAACTGTAGGAACTTCATGAATATCATATTTGTATTCTAGAACTGTGATAACCTTCTTACTTAAGTCAATTGCAGTTTGCTTATCCTGACCACCAACAGCTTGTGCTGCTTTATAGATAGCATCTGTAATACGTTGTGGAACAAACTCAACTATTCTTCCATCTCTTTTTTTTACTTTTGTCACAATACTGTTATGCACGTGTATTGTATTTCCCTCATCACTCATTTATATACACCTCATTTTTGCTTTAACGACTTTAACTCTTTTTCAAATGATCTTAAATCAGTAAAATCTCGGTATACAGATGCATACCTTATGTAAGTTATTTTGTCAAGTTTCTTTAGCCTTTCCATCACTTTTTCTCCGATCAATTTTGATGGAATCTCGGTTGATTCTTCCTGTCTTAATTCAGATTGGACATCATCAACAATACGCTCAATCTTAGCTATTTTGATGGGCCGCTTTTCTGCAGCTTTTATTATGCCTTTCATGACCTTATCACGGTCAAAACCCACAATTGAACCATCTTTTTTTATGACACGTAAATCCAACATCTCTATTCTTTCATATGTGGTAAAGCGCTTTTGGCACTTTAGACATTCTCTTCTTCTTCTGGTCACGTC
>CAYUUQ010000095.1:0-5544 GCA_964447875.1 uncultured Methanosarcinales archaeon
ATTAAAGCATTCAAACACCCGCTAACAAAATCATCTTGAGAGTCGTCCATTATTACAATATTCCATGTTTCTCCATATAAATCATCTGCAGCAAATACTCTAACATTTTCTCTGCCTATCTGTTTTATAGCTACTGATGGACTTGGTTCAAACACAATAAATGCATCTATGTCTCCCCTAACCAAAGAAACAACCATATCACTAGGATTTAAATGCACTAAGTTAACATCCATTACATCAATACCATACCTATCTAAGAAACTATATGTAAAAAATAATGGTCCGCCGCCCTTATTTGTATCTATCATTTTACCTAACAAATCTTAATGATCTTTAATTTTAGAATCTTTCCTTTCTACAAGCTGAATATTATTATTAGAATACTCTATTGTTGATATAACAGATATTGGTTGATTTGCAAGTCCTGCTAAAGTTATAGGAACATCTGCTGTTGTTGCAATATCTGCTCCACCACCAATCAAAGCATCCAATGCAAGTTTTCCGGTTGGAAAATTATGATACTCTATATCCAAACCTTGCTCTTCAAAATAACCTTTTTCCTCAGCAATAAATATCAATGCAGAATTGGCTATTGGGTTTATTGCTAAATCTATTTTCTTTAGATCTTTAACTGTATATCCTGTTGGAGTATTCAAACTAATTAACAATAAGCCAAACAACAACATTAAACCAATAATACTTCCTAAAATAATTTTTTGATTTTTATTCATAATAACCACCAAATGATGGATAATCAAACATATTAATAAACATTTGTCCTCCTTCAAGAAGACTACAACAGAAATATTTATAAATATAAACTCATTTTGATATAATATGGATATAAAGCTATTAGAAGAAATTGGACTCGCCAACTCAGAAATAAAAGTCTATACAACGCTACTTAAAACTGGAGAAATTAAAGTCGGAGAACTAATTAAAGAATTATCATTACATAGAAGCAGAATTTATGAAGCAATAAACAGATTAACAGATAAAGGATTAGTTTCTTATGTAATAAAGAACAATATAAAATACTTTAAAGCTGCTGACCCAGATAATCTACTAACTTATATAGAAGAACAAAAAGAAAAACTAAATGAAAAAGAAAAGAATATCAAGAAAATACTACCAGAATTAAAAAAACAAGCAGAATTAAACCCTGAAGCAGTTGCACATGTATTCTATGGAAAAGAAGGGTTTAAAACAATGCGTAAGGATGTTCTAAAACAAAAACAAACACTATATCTTATAGGTGCAGTTGGTAAAGAAGATGTTCATACAAAATACTTTTTCCCTAATTTTGAAAAACTAAGGGTAAAAAATAAGATCAAACAAAAAATATTATATGACTCTGAAGTTAAAGGAAAAAAGATAACAAAATTACAATTGATGGAGACAAGATTTCTGCCAAAAGAATACTCATCACCAGCAGTGATAAATATCTACGCAGATCGTGTAGTTAATGTACTCTGGCAAGGAGAAAATCCAATCTGTTTTATAATAATAAATAAAAAAATAGCTGATTCTTATAAGAAATGGTTTGATCTTATCTGGAAGAATTCTAAATAACAACTTTACATATGTGTGGTGACTAACTAAGAATTTGTTTTATTTATAGTGCTAACAACACCCAAAACAAAAACTTTTAAATATCTGTGGTGACTAACTTTTATAAAAATAATAAAAAAATTTATTTTGTGGTGACTAACTTGTTTGTAAGGAAAAAAAACATAAAAGGAAGAGAGTATTATTATGTAGTTCATTCGACTAGACTAAATGGTAAGGTAAAAAAGATAGAACGCTACATAGGCATTAATCCGCCAACAAAAAAAGAATTGGAATATTACAAAGGAAAATTTAACAAAATAAAAGAATTTCTTAAAGTCAATAAAGAAAAACTAGACAAAATAAAAGAAGACTATAACAAGAAATTAAAGACAGCCACAAAAGACAACCTAAAAAACATTGAAGAAGAGATAATAATAAAGTTTACCTATGATACCTCAAGAATTGAAGGTTCTACTTTAACATATAAAGACACAAGAATGCTTCTTAAAGAAGGTATTACTCCTAATGAAAAACCAATAAGAGATATAAAAGAGACAGAAAACCATAAAGAAGCATACTTATACATGAAAGAAAACTTAAAAAATGATATCAATAAAGGATTTATACTAAAACTACATGCAATTCTAAAAAAAGATATTACTGAAGATGCAGGCAGCTTTAGGAATGGTCAAGTAATGATTGCAGATATGATACCTATAAACCATAAGCTTCTTGAAACTGAAATTGATAACCTTATAGATTGGTACAAAGAAAACAAATCTTTGCATCCATTAGAACTAACTTCAGTATTTCATTGTATATTCGAGAGATTACATCCTTTTTTTGATGGTAATGGCAGAGTTGGAAGATTATTGCTAAATTTTATTTTATTAAAAAATAATTTTCCAATTATAATAGTTCAAAATAAGAATAAAAAAAGGTATTACAATGCCATAAAGAAAGGAGATGATGGAAATTATCTGCCTATAATAAAATACCTATTATCCGAATTAGAAAAAGAAAAATATTGGGATTAAATCAATCCTCATTCTTAATATTAACATCAATCATCTCAGATTCTTCACTACCTTCAATTTTATCATCAACTAGTCTCTTCAAAGCCTTAGCTTCTTCCTCTACTTTAACCAAATAAGAAATATCTCCAAAGTTCTCATTAGCACACTCTTCACAGTAGCAATCATTACTACCTTTTATACAAAGCTTCGCTTCTTCATCACATATAATACATTTCTTAGGCATAAAAATGATGTTTAAGCAGCTAACATCCTTCTCTTCTTTAGCCGCATGAAGATCATACCGTTTCGTTCTTCTATTTGTTTATGAACTATAGAACTATCCATTATCTTAAATATATCTATCACTCTTTTTGTCTTGCTAATATTAAACACCCCCGTGTATAAAATACTATTCTGGAAAAACTCATTAATAAAGGTTTTGGTATTTTTGCAAGCAATAACAGAATTAGTATACATATAGGTATACCAAGAATTATTTTTTGGGATTTTTTTCTTTACTCTCGACAACAATCTCTTTTTTCTTCTTCATATCCTCCTTAAACCTTAAAAAAAGTGTATGAAGAAATATACTTAGATGTGCAAAGATAAAAAGCATTATGATTGCCTGAGTAAAATAAAGTATCTTATTCCCAAATAAAAACCCACTCACTTTACTTAAAAAACCATATTGATTTGCAACCAACATTACAGCAGTAAAAAACATTGCCCAAATATAATAAACATGCATCTTATTCTCTCTTAAGTCCACTCTTGCCCTTAAAGCAATAATTAATATCAAACCAACATTAATAAGAAAAGTTGGAATAAACATAATGCTACTTATAAGAAATACAAATACAACAATCATTATCAATAATACAATAAACTCTATCATAATTCTATTTTAATGAAATAACTATAAAAATGTTTCTAACTCTTAGTATTAAACTAATAAAACTCAGTTTCAAAATAAAGTTCTACTACATCGTGTTTGATCTCATCTTTGATCATCTCATGGCCTAATTCATTAGGATGAAACCTATCATCTGAGATCATTTCATCATTAAAGCTATCCATAAAAGAATACATATCAACCACATTTAGGCGATACTCATCTGCAAGACTATAGATTATCTCATTATATGACGATACAACATCTTTAGTTAATCTCTTTATAGCTAAAGTAAATCCAAAATCACTCAATAGATCATTTAATCCTTTTTCGATATCATCAGCAACTGAAAGTTTAGATGCATCTGGAATATTTATAAGTACTACAGTAGCATCCTCTATAACAATCAACTCATCTAATATATTAATATAATTCTCTTTAAACTCATCATGGCTTACTAAAGCAACTATATCATTTGCTCCCACCCATAAAAAAACTAACTTATTTCCATCTGCAATAGTATCATTCTTAAATTCAACTAACTGATTATCCAAAATATCAGAAGTCTTAGCTCCGTCCTTAGCGTAATTATACATATCTGCATCTAAAAGATCTAGTCTATATAACTCAGCCCAATTGTCTTCTTTTGGATTTTCTAAAGCATGACCATAAGTTAAACTATCTCCAAAAGTAATCATTGAATCAATCTTAACTTTCTCTTTCTCCACTATAAGTCTTATTGAGTCTGTTGTTTCATTGCCCAAACTATCCTTAACATTACATTTAACTTCATAAACTCCAACTTTATCTAAATTAAACTTACAACTATCTAAACAATCTTCAATTATTTCACCATTCATTGTCCAAGAATATTCATAAGGTACTTTTCCACCATTAACATCACAATAAACATCTGAATCTAAAGATAATGTACCATTAACTAAGTCTGAACCAACATTAACTTCTAAAGGCTCATAAAAACTACAAGAAACAATAAAAAATAAAAATAAGATAAAAAATAATCTCATTTTGCCTTTGGAGCCATTTTTCCTAAGTGTATTGCAACTAGTACTGCAACAATTGTTACAATAACCGCATAAACAATATCTGCAATTAAACCGCCTTTCTCACCAAATACTGCTGCAAATATTCCCTGTACTGCATCTCTCCATGCAAAAGCTGCAACTAAACCAAAAGCTGCAATAACTAGTTCAGAAACTTTTTCCAAAACTTCTTTTTTCATCAAATCACCCCCATAAGTTTATATGAAATTAATAGAAGAGATATATAAATTTTTTGTTTAGATCAATAACAAGTTTAATAAATAAGCAGGATTAAACTATATCTATGGAATACAAAGGACTAACTCTTGATAAATTTCAAGAAGATGCTATCAAATCTATAGAAAATAATCATTCTGTTGTTGTTTCTGCACCAACCGGTTCAGGAAAAACATTGATTGCTGATTATATAATAAATAAAGACTTAGATAAAGGAATAAAAGTGATATATACGGCACCAATAAAAGCATTATCGAATCAAAAATATAAAGAGTTCTCAACTGATTATGGTGAAGAAAATGTTGGTCTGATGACTGGAGACATTGTAAAAAATCCTGAAGCACCGATTCTGATCATGACAACAGAGATATATAGGAATATGGTATTAACAGAAGATGAATTTGTTAAGAAAATATCTTATGTTATATTCGACGAAATCCATTATATAAATGATATCGAGCGGGGATATGTATGGGAAGAATCAATAATATTTTCACTAGATCATGTTCGTTTCTTATGTTTATCTGCAACAATTCCTAATGCTCAAGAATTTGCAGATTGGATAAATTCAATAAAAAAACATCCGGTTGATGTAATTAAGAATGATATTAGAAATGTTCCATTAGATAGATGGTTTTTTGACTCTGAATTAGGGATATGTACATTAGATCAGATTGAAGAACTAGCAAATATTCCAGATTATAGTTATATTCGTGGTAGAAGAAGAAATAGACGCCCAAGAATAAGACCACCGAACCATATAGATTTAGTAAGAGAAATTAAAGACAAGTTACCATGTTTCTTT
>CAYUUQ010000096.1:0-5504 GCA_964447875.1 uncultured Methanosarcinales archaeon
TTGGTTACAAATTTCCTTACAAGAAATTTGATAACCTCTGGGCTAGAGGTTATTATTGTGGTTCTGCAGGGCATGTATCTCAAGAACAAGTAAAAAGATACATTCTTGAGCAAGAAGGGAAAGATGTGTTTGAGTATGACATTTATGGTTGTCCAGATAAACTAAAAGGACAACTAAAAATTGGTGATTTCACTAAGTAAATTTGAGTTCTTTCTTAAAAATGTTTTATGATTAAAAGAAGAGAAATCAGGGGCTAGATGAATAACGCAAAGTTTTTATAGTAATTATTACAATAATGAGAATATGAATTGGAAAAAGGTGATAGTTGCTGTTGGTTTAATTATATTGTCACTAGTTTTATTTGGTTGTAATTCTTCTGAGAGTATTACTGAAAATAAAGATTACGAAATTCCTCCACGGACATTGGTGAAGGAGAATGGACTCATACGTGAGGGCAATTACCAGTTTCACAGATTCTCAATATTTGCCCCTTCATACGTTTTTATAGATTATACTGGAGACAGAAAGGGGAATCTGTTTCTTTTAAATGAAACAAATTTTGATAAGTTCAGATCTATTGATGAAGGAGAATTCAATTCAACTAAAGCAATTCACGTCAAAAGAAGGACTACTAATGTCAAAATTGAGAAACTTTCTATAGATTTCGGTCATTATTATTTTGTTATTGCGGCTGAAGAAGGGCCTATCAATTATGAACTCACAGTTTCTTCAATTTATAGGTAAGAAACAAAATAAATTAAAGATACATGATAATATGAAATTAAGAAATTTGTTATTGAACTTAAGTATGGTGGTTTTCATTTCAGTTATAATTGGATGCTCCCAATCATCATCAACTAATTCAAAACTATCAACTGACTATGAATATGATTATTACTTTTCCGCTGATGAATTAGAAACATTAAATATCGATTGCGAAGTTTGTGATGATGTTAGTGAATGCAGGTATATGTGCATGAAAGGTTGTGCAGAAAAAGATCTGTTTTTTGAAGGTTTCTCTCCTTTATATGGTCAGCCAGAGATTGATGGTTCATGCTCATGCACTTGCAGACCATTAGCTCATGTTAATGAGAAATTGTTAAATACAGCAATTTCTGAAGAAGATCCAAAAACATGTGATTTAATAACACATCCTACTAGATTGTATACAAAAGATTATTGCCATCTGATTTTAGCAATGATGCTGGAAGATGAAAAAATATGTGAAAATATTGAAAAACAATCCTATGAGAATTCAAAGGATACTTGCTATTCAATGATTGCTTTAGCTAAAAAAGACATTAACTTATGCTACAAGATGGTTGAAGAAGAAGACCCTTACACTTCTGTATCAGTATGTGAAGATACTGTTAATCAAGGTTATCCGCCTTATGTAGCTGTGCCGAGATAAGTTTAGTTGCTTTTTCTTAATTTATTGGTTGGAATCTTCCATCATAGATAGAATAAGGTCTACCATCCCTGACTGTACTTACCCATAAAGTGGGGTTAGCCCACCCTTCTTTTTCAACCTGTTCGTTAATCTCCATTAAATCCTGATAAGTTACTTTTCCGTCTTTTCTTATTTCTTTAGCTATAAGGTCGCCAGGATTGGTTACACCTGAATAACCCACATTACCTCTATCAGCTGTACTAATAATTGTAGGCCAGTTTACACTCCTTGGATCGACTCCTCTATTTGCAAGTCCTGTTGAAACATAAGCATATAAATTTTGTGTAAAGTCTGCACTACCACAAGATCCAAGATAAATTAAGTTACTTTCTCCTAGGTTGGATGACGTATCATATCTTTCAAGCAATGAATCCCCAATATCTCTATATGAGATAACTGTACTTGTTCCACTAGAAAGTGCATCTCTAAGTCGTGATGGACGGTACCACCAACCAGACAATAGACCTGCAAAATGTTGCCTCTCAGAATCCCCATGATTTCTTGTCATAATAATTGAATTTTGAACAAAAGGGTCTGAAATTGTGCCTAAATATTGTTTTTTCAAATCTGAGGAATGGCTGTATTCAACAATATCTTTACTCAGTAATCCACTATCAACTAATCTTTGAGGTGTGTCTGTCCACCTACCTTCTTCATCTTGTTGATAAGAACCTTCTGGTTCAAACCTATGAACAAAAGCATAAAACCTTGTATTATCTTTATCAATAACTACTCTATTTCTTATTTCTGCGTAGGTTTTAATCTGTCTTTCTACATTAGCAGCAATTCCATCTACTGTAGGATTCCCCATCCTTCTCTCTATTACTTCAGTATTTACTGCGTTCCAGACTAAATTAAATTTTTCAGTATCTGATAATACTTCCTGCACCGTGCTGTATTCTATGTTATCTGACAACCCTCCTTCTAAGGTATCATACATCATTCCAGAGGAAGTATCACCAAAATATAAATCAAAATTATGGTAATATTGCCAGGTAGCTAAAGCACGATAAGCTTCTCCTGTGTAGGCATAATCATAATCTTGTGTTGTCCAGACTCTTTTTCCTTGACCACTATATTCAATACCATCTAAATCATAACCGCTTCTTTCCAAGAACCCAGTTAGATCTTGTATGTTTGGCGAATATCTAACAATAGATTCCATTATTGTAAAATCTCCACCAGATAAACCAGTAGATGTAAAACTTCCACGCGGTTTATCTATACCTATCTCTTTGAGTATTGTATTAATATCCAATTGGGCCACCATATTACTCATTTCTCTATCAAGATTTTTTATGCTAGGATCAGTATCAGATAGTTGGGCAAATTTCATAAAATCTGAATAACTTGCTCCAACATCAGACCAACCATCTATAGCCTTCTCAATTTTACTTTTTAAGTCAGCATTTTGATATTTTTCATAAAAATCAATTGCACCATGCAGACTTTGTGTATCAAATACAGGTATCTCTTTTAATCTATCATCTATCTCAGCAGTAACCCTTACGTTATCATATTTTTGATTTATATCCCATAAAGTATCAATACTCTCAAAACTGTTGTCATAAGAATCTAACTTATTTTGTAGAGAATTTGCGATCTTTTGATTATTATAATGGTTATCTAATGCCACCCATGTACCTATACCTAAATCCATGTTGGTAGTTGTTTCATCAACATAATACTCTTCTGGATTAAATTCGGTTTTGTATAAATCAAGACCCATCATTGCTAAATAAACTGGGGATTTAATATCGCCATCAGAAGTTACGATAACTGGGTGTGGACACTTTTCCAAGAGATTATGTGAAGCAGTGACTAAATTATTGCCATTATCCAATAAATAGACATTTTGATAAGGATTTTCTTGACCTTCAGAAGACAAATCAAGCATCAAAGGTACAGAACCAAAGTCATTATTTAACGCCTGAAAGGCTCCAGAGCTTAAACCACTATTTTCGCTGATTGTTAGCTGATGTTTACCATTCTTAATCTGAGCCCATTCAGATTCATCAGCAGAGCCTGTAATAACAACATTCGGAGCTAGACCTTGCTCATCTCTGTTAGTAATTGAGATCTTCCCATTATTCAAGGGTCTTATCACTAGCCTATCATTTTCTTCAGAATTTACCTTAAAATAATCATTACCCTCATTAAATGTAACATCAAAATTACTTCCTTGGATTACTACATTTTTCTCTCCAAAAGAAACATAATCTCCAATATGCTCTTGACCATCAAAATATATGTCTACATTTCCATAAGAAGCAGTTATCTCAACATCATTGACTACTGCTTTATCTCCTGTCTCAACATATGCTACCCCATTTTGAGAGCTTACCTTACCATTTATCTTTGTGCCATCAGCTAGATAACTGTCTTGTCCATTTGTATCCACAACAACTTGGTCTGTTGTAGGAATTTCTAGTCCAGCAACTGATTCAGCCAATATAACAACAATTCTTTCTTCTGTCGCCATAAATAATGTTCCAGGAGGATAATGGTTTCCTGATATTGAAACAAAATCACCATTAGGATGAGTTATCCCTTCTTTTGAGAATATTATATTTTGTCCGCCCCTATCTATAGTAGAAGTAGGATGGCCCATAGCAGAAGCCCATACATCTGCATCTATTTTGTTATGGTCTGTTATCTTTGAGTAATCAACCTGTGTATAATCTAAGTCACCATATCTATCTTCAGGCATATTCTCATAGAAATCATCAGATTCATACACATCCTGCCTGCTAAAGTCTACTTTATCCCAGTCAACCTTCTCATAATCCCACTGGTTTGGATCAGAACTGGTGTAAAAATCAGAATCGCTATAACTATCATCCGAGTCATAATCATAGTCTCCATAATCATGATAGCCATTTTCAGCTAAAACAAAAGAAATAACTAGTAAAATCAGTACAATTATTGAAAATATTTTCCCTTTCATATTGTTTTATTTATTACATTTATCTGAAATGTCCTCAATGCTTCATTATACATATTATCAATCACTTTTACCCAGATAGTATGGTTTCCTATCTGTTCTTCTTTAGGTAGAAAATATATTTCTCCTGTTTCATTCATTACGTCAAATAGAGGTGAATAATCATAAAAAGAGATATCTCTTCCAGAAGCATTAATTTTATAGTAAAAAAGTTCATCAACCGTTGCATTCATATTAGGTATATTTTCAACATAGAAATTATAGCCTAGCTCTTCTAACCTTCTGTTGACGCAGAAAGCAAAAAAAGAACTGTCCAAATCAGGAGGAAGATTTTCGCATGAATATTGGACATATTTATTTGCATATATCAGCTTTTTATCTGATTTTGGATCTAAAATAGAGAAGATTATCGTATCATTATTGAGATCATATAGTTCAATTATATAGCCATTTTTGTCTGCTTCATCAAATATGCAGCTAAGGCATATATTGTCAGGATCAAACATCTGTTGCTCTATTAAAACGGAAGCAGTACTAAACACTCTCATAAACTCGTTTTGAGAATCTGCTATAAATCTGTTCGCTCTCTTTTGTTGTTCCCCTTTTCTTACTGTTAAAGGCATTTCTAACAATACCCTTACGCTATCGCCATTTAATTTGACAGATGATTCGATATCTCCTGATTCAATTTCCCATCCCTGTTCTCTAAAACTTGAAAAATTTTGTAAACATACAAACAAATAATCCTCAATATAATCAGATAATCCTTTTTCAATATCAGATTTTGAAGGCATTAAACTTCTTCCCAAAAAGAAATAGTAAGAGGTATTATATATTACAGAATTAGTCGATGGAATATCATCTAATCTATAATATCCTCCTTGTTCGCCAATATAACCTAAACCATCATCTGCTGTTATTGATAGGCAATTTTCAACATAATTCTGAATGGGATTAACATCTAGACCAAAACTAAATATGCTGTTTACATCACTCTTCTCAATAGAATAAGACTGATAATAAAACAAAAAACCAACAGCAACTAACAAAACTATACTGTATAGTACCGAAACTGGTTTACACTTTTTTGGCGCGTGAAAAATTTCTCCT
>CAYUUQ010000097.1:0-5454 GCA_964447875.1 uncultured Methanosarcinales archaeon
CAGATATTCTTCTTACTTCCATCTCATTCAACAAAGCCTCGTATGTAACAACAGTATCATGTTCAGTTACTGCTAAAATTGCTTCATCTCCAATCATATTTAACCAATGTTCTAGAGCTTCACTAGGTCCACCATTAGTCTCCTGATCAGAAGACCAGCATCCTTTGGGATGTAAATGCATATCAATTGTCTTAGTTCTCATTTTCGTGTTATTTTACCTGGCTTTAGATTTGAAACCAGTTTATACATTGTTTCTAATCCTTTTTCAAGTCCCTTATCTTCATCTAACTTTAATGGAACTCTCAAGTATGGCGCTTTATCCCCTTCAATATAGTCTTCTCTTAATATTCTAACGGCCTGAAGTGCTGCACCAATTTCAACCTTATAATACCCCACTCTATCTCCATTCAATTCTCTATTTTGACTAACATAAGTAGGAACAGTATTAGCAATCATTATAGCCCTATAGAACATAGAACAATAAAGGTCTGCTTCTATTTCTTTAAACCTATCTAATACCTGAGTTGAATTATCTTCTAATCCTTTTCTTAACTCGCTAGGACTAATATCTACACTAGACTTGTATCCACTATTAGCCCAATATGTATTTTCCTTAGGCTCTAAAAATCCCACATGTCTTTCTAAAAGACAAAAATATTTTTCTGCTACTTCAGGTAAATCAGACTTAAAAATCTCAAAAAAATAATCCTTAAAATTTAAATCGTCTTTTAATCCAGATAATAATCCTTGTACATCTTTTGCTATATCAACCATAGTATCTTTAGATGTTCCAGGACACAAAAAGAACATAAATCTTTGATCTATATCTTGTTGAATCAAGTGCATTAAAAAAGATTTAGGATCCTTATCTTTTCCATCAATATAGACATTATATTCAGAAACACCTTCTCCAAATTCTAAAATATATTCCCATAAAAACGCCCTTATATCTTTCCTAAGCTGTTTTGCATCTTGTTCATCATCTCTTTTGTTGAATACTGAAGTAAGATAAAGGTTAGCTATATCTGAAACGCCAGGTTCGCGTTTTAATCTGCATCTATCTACACTATTAACAAGAAATCCCTTAACAGGAATAACCCTATCTCTTGTGGTTTTTAATTCCTCACGAAGATATTTGGCATACAAAAGACATTTCTCCCTTAAGTTTGCACCAGCATCAAGCCTAGGTAATCTTACAACCCTATCTGATAGTGAACTATCTAACCTAGTTTCATCTACTTCCTCTAATGGGAAGTTTTTAGTAACACTATCATAATAAAAAATTGTAGGTATCGCCATGAAATAATCACAAATGCCTTTAATATTATCTCTAACTAGTTTAGTAGCTGATTCTAACTCTTCTTTAAAATCACCTTTATAACAAAGGAGTTCGTTTCTATTTGCTAACTCAATAAAAGATTCAAAGTCATCAACAAAACTACATGCTCTCTCATAAACATCTTCTCTTTCAGTTTCTATTTGCCTAGCATAAGCATGTGACTTAGCAACCATACCATTAGCTACAGCTACCAACTTGTTTCTATCTCTATCTGCATTTAACTTATATTTCTTACCTACATTAGGTTTAGCTGCCCTTATAACCTTAAGATAATTTGCTAAGTTCATATCTCCTAGAAATCCCATTACTATTGCATAATATGTTTGATTAGATCCAAGATTTAATATATTTGCAGAGAAATGTCTTGGGTCATCAAGTCCAAATCTGGTTCTATACCAATACTCATCAACTTCTTTTAAAAAAACATCCCTGTCTTTAAGTAATTTTAATACTCCTCTTAACCTTCCTTGATCAGCATGCTCAACTCTTACTTCAGAAACATAAAATCTTACTTATTCTGAAATAACACTGCCCGATACATAAACACCCCCTCCAAAAGCTTCATTTATCTGATTTAATAATTGTGAATTTGCTTCCATTGCTTTTGTAGGTCCAAAATAACCACATAACCAATCTAAGGTAGGATGAGTATCTCTTATAAACTTCAATCTTCTTTGAGTAATACCTAAATCTTTAACAGTAGAATTTTTTCCAACATCATGCACACTCCTAATAGCCCTAACATCCTCACCAAATCTATGTTTTCTGATATTGCTATATAATTCTACATGATCTTCTTCACCTGCCCTATGAACCATCATATTTAAGTCAGCACCATTCCAACCAGCCAAAACCTTTTCCTGCATATCTCCCAGTATGTGTTCTAACCTATCACCCCAACTTCTAACTCTAATAGGTTCTTCCCCATGCGAAATAAATCTTAAAATATCTCTAAGCCTATCCCTTTCTTGCAAAAGCTCCATATCTCTCCTAATATATCTCATATCATCTGATCCAAAACCACAATCAAATCCTGCTCTAACAACACCCTCTGCTAACCCAAGACTAGGAATTGTAGAAACAACAGAAATAACATCATCTAATCCTTCATAATCTGGGTATTCTTCTCTTAAATCGACAATAATAGTATCTTCACTAGGCATATTCTATCCTCTTAATGTAAAATACATTTCTAAATAAAATAATTATCACTTAAGAGTGATAATAGAGTATTTAAATCTATCGTTTTTTATCGACTAAGAAAATTATATTCAAGAATAAATTATCTATGGTTGCCATTCTGAGCTAATCTGGTAGCTAATACATAGAGTATACTTGTATCATCTCTTGCCCTTTCTATCTCATCTCTAATTGACCTAGGCATATCTTCAACAGTAAGTCTTGCTTTGCCTTCCCTGGTTGCAACTGTTTTGGCAGCATTTAATATCTCTGTATAAGATGCAAAATGATCAATAGAATCAAGTGCTCTTCCATTTAATGAATCTGTTTTCGGATCATATCGAAGTTCGCCGGTCGTTCTCAATACAAAGTATGCTCTTTCATAATTTGACATAGATTTCCATTCATCGTTTCTTGGGTTTGACCTATGTTCTCCTCTTCTATGTGTACTAACCATTGGTACATGACCAGGAACTAAGCCAGAAATTCCAGCATTACCTTCTGTATCATAAAAAAATGGTCCAGTTTGAACAGAAACTCTAGAACTAGGTAAAAGCATATCATATAACATTCGCACCATATTTCCCATTGTAAATTACACCCACAAGTTGGTCTTGTAAACTCTGGGCCCTTTATAAACTTTACTATTTAGTAAAAGTAAAAAATACCTGATTAATATTAAGCATAATTATCTTACAACCCATAATTTATAAAATAAATCTATATAGATTATATATGTTAAAAAACGCAAGTTTTTAATATTACTATATCTATTTTTAATTAGATGTACAAAAAAGCCAAATTTACAAAATTTATTGGATTCATAGCATTTATTTTAGCAGTCATCTTATTAATATTCATGATTAAATATAACTGGGATGTCCCTGCAGCAGTAAATGCTCTTTTATCATACTTCTAAATAATCAATAGTTTTATTAATGTTTTATTCATAATTCTTAAGAATGAACTATAATCAAGCACTAAAATTTTTGTATAAATTAAAAGGAAAAAAATATAATTTAGACTTAGGTGCAATCAAAGGGTTACTTAGTAAACTAAGCAATCCACAAGATAAACTCAAAGTCATACATATAGCAGGAACAAACGGAAAAGGATCAACTGCAGCAATGCTTTCTTCCATCTTAAAAGAAGCAGGCTACAAAGTTGGACTATATACTTCCCCACATCTAATAGAATTCAATGAACGATTTCAAATAAATAAAAAAAAGATAACAGATAAAGATATTCTAAAATATTTCAACAAAATATATCCTTATTATGAGAATGAAACATTTTTTGAGTTCACGACAGCCCTAGCATTCTTGTATTTCTATGAAAAAAAAGTAGATTTTCTAATTTTAGAAGTCGGAATGGGTGGTAGACTAGATGCAACAAACGTAATAACCCCATTAGTTTCGGTCATAACAAATATCAGCCTAGAACATCAACAGTATCTTGGAAAAAATATAAGAAAAATAGCTTACGAAAAAGCAGGGATAATAAAAAATAATGTTCCGGTAGTAACGGGTGCAACAGGAAGTGCTTTAACTGAAATAAAGAAAATAGCTAAAAAAAGAAAATCTAAAATCCATATTATAAAAAACAGTAGTAAAAGTATAAAATTAAATCTCAACGGAAAATTTCAGAAAAATAATGCTTTATTAGCTATAAAAACAATTGAATTATTAAAAAAAGATTATAAAATAACAAAGTCAGATATAAAAAAAGGATTACTAAATATCAAATGGCCAGGACGTCTACACTTCTTAACTAAAAACATCCTTGTAGATTGCGCTCATAATCTAGATGCTATTAAAACAATAAAAAAAGATTTGATTAAGATAAAAAAACAATACAAAAAACTAATTCTTATAACCGGGATAATGTCAGACAAAAGCCATAAAGAAATGCTTAAAGAATTAGAAACATTATCTGACTTCATAATCTTAACTCAGCCAAAAATAGAAAGATCAGAAAACCCAAGAGTTTTATTTGATGAAATAAAAGTAAAAAATAAGAAAATAATAAAAAATGTCAAAGCAGCACTAAATTATGCTAAAAAGATTGCAACAAAAGATGATCTTATATTTATAACAGGAAGTATTTTTACAGTGGGTGAAGCTTTAGGAAGAGAATAATTTATAAATAAAAATAAGTTCTAAACAAATATGAAAGAAATAACAAAAGAAAAACTAATAAAATATTTCAGTGTAACAAAAGAAGCACTAAAAAAAGCAGAAAGTTCAGAAAACAGGCTGGATATGAAAGAACAACGCTTAGATGCTTTAGATATGATAAATCGTTATGTATCTGATGCAGAACATTTCTATAAAAAAGATGATTATGTCAATTCCTTTGCTGCTCTAAATTATGCACATGGTTGGCTTGATTTTGGAGCAAGAATTGGAATATTTGATGTTCATGACTCTAGACTTTTTACAGTTGATGATGAATAAAAAACAATAACTTTTTAAAGTAAATAAATATCTTGATAGTAGGTGATGTAAATGATAAAAAGTATGGATGAAGTAAGAAAACACATCAACAGATTAGACATGGTAATTATTACTGCTTTAGCTGAAAGAATGTCATTAATGCCAGATATAGTCGACGAAAAAAGAGAAATAGATATCATGAAAAGATTAAAGAAAATATCTGCAGAACATGGTCTTGATGAAAGTTTTGTTGAAGAAATATTCTTAAGCTGTTTTAATGAAGCTAAGAGAATACAACAAGAAACCATTAATAATTCTTAATTTTTTTATGTTCTTACATAATTAGGATGTATTGCTACATAAGTTTTATTCTTAGTTATATCAAATCCCTTTTTTTCAAGTCTTCCAGATTCTGCTAAATCATTTATTAACATTCTTGACCATCTAGCTAAATCTCCTGGTAGTCTAGAATTATTATAATGCACTTCCCTATCCATCTGA